>JAHEYE010000055.1 GCA_023251695.1 Sphingobacteriaceae bacterium
TTCTCTTACTCATAAAAATCCTTTAATTAAAAATAACGTGGTGTAACAATTTTCTTTCCTTTATACATAAATACATAACCCAGGGCAATCTCATGAGAACCCTGTGAGTATTTCTGAATCTTACTTAAAGTATAATCATACGAATAGCTGATCACAAACTGCGGATTCACCTGTATCCCGAGAATTGCAGAGGCTGCATCACCGCTTCTGTACGATAAGCCTGCCCAAATTCTTTCCTTAATTAAGAAATTAGCGTTCACTTCATATTGCAAAGGTGCGTTTTGTACGGCCTTAATCATGGCCTGACCCTTTAATTTAAGGTCATCGCTCAAAGTGAATATTCTGCCTAGAGTTAAATAGTAATGAAATTTCTGTGGCGACATTTTATTTGATTTTACCAATTCTTTGTTCTCATTAAATTTTATTTGGTCATCAATCATGCGCGGGATAGAAATACCGGCGTAATTTACTTTGTCGCTGTAATAAATTCCGAATCCGAAATTAGGAGCGTAAACACTCGGCGAATTTTGAGATACCTGGATATCACCTGCCTCGGTGGCTTTAAGGCTTGCAAATTTGTTTACCATATTATGCACGCCGCCCATTAAACCAAAGGATATTTTTCCATTCTTACCCGCTTTTATTTTGTAAGCATAACTTAAATAAGCAAGGTTACGGTTTAAAGAACCTATTTTCTCATTAAGAAAACTTAAACCAAAGCCCATGTTCTCATTCACTATCGGTCCGTGCATCGAAAAAGTGCTCGTAATTGGTCTTCCCGGGAAATTTACCCATTGTTGACGGTGCAGCGCTGTTACCTGCATCGCATCTTTACTTCCGGCATAGGCAGGGTTAATAAACATTTCGTTAAACATGTATTGTGTAAACATCGCATCATATTGAGCGTTTACTTTTATAGATGTGAATGATAACACACCTAAACATGCCGCTAAAATTAATTTACTTGTTTTCATATTTTCTAATTTCTTATTCATTAATACTGTAATACCACGAAGCCGTTAACTGTTTTCAGATTGGTTTCACCTTTGAATTCAAGGATGTAATAATAAGTTCCCTGTGGTAATTTCTGGTTACCCAGTGTTCCCGTTACATTCGGCATACCATTCCAGGTGTTATCGTAGTCATCCATTTTGTAAACCTTATTGCCCCAACGGTTATAAATTGTTAAGGTGTTTTGAGTTTTCTGGATTCCTTTAATTACGAAGAAATCATTCACACCATCACCATTAGGTGTAAATACTTCCGGAACTAAGAATTTATCAATGATTAATACAGTCGGAATATTATCTGAAGCTTCATTCCATATACCATTACCATTTATATCCGGATTGGTACCGTCGTTCGAAATGTCAAACACCGGAGTCGTTGACGTGCCAACCGCGCTACCGTAAGCTGAGTTACTAATAACTGTTACAGTATCCGGCAGCACGTTAATTGTGAATACAACCGAATTCATTGTATTAGGAGCCATCTTGCTACCCGTTGTTACAATCAGATTAGGATCGCTGTTACCATTGAACGCAGAGTTAGGTGTTAAAGTTCCGCTTAACATTGTTGGTCCACTCTTCATTGAGTAGGAAGCAGGTAATTTAATAGTAGTGCCCGCTAAACTGTCTTTTAAAACAATGTTTCTCAACGTATCGTTTCCTAAGTTATGGATAGATACAGTGTAAGTGATATCATAACTTCCATCAATCAATGATGCACTTAGCTCACCTTGCTTAGTAATACCAAAGAATGTTTTCGGTGTCAGGTTGAGAGGTGTAGGAACATTATTATTGGTTGGATTTCCGTCGTTGTCGGGATCAGTATTTAAGCCTACCTGCGACGAATCAGACACCATTGTCGAAGAAACACCACCGATGGCTGTTCCTAATAATGAATTATTAAATGTGCCGAATACACCGTTAGGCAATACATCAACCGTAAATACAAGTGTATCGACTTCACCAACAATTAAGGAACTGCTGGTGGTATTAGTTAACACTGGCTGAGTTGATCCGTTAAATGTAGCATCCAAAGTTAAACTTGTTACCGGTGTAATAATTACAGGTGCTGAGCTTACTGTAAATGTTGTCGGTAACGGGAAGGTATTGCTAAGGTTTTCTGTTAAAGCAACATTATTCAATGTTACGAATCCTGTATTCTTAACTACCACCTTATAGCTAACCGCATAGGTACCGTTAGCATTCATCGTCACAGTAGTTATTGCTTTAGCTAAACCAAGCGAGTTGTTTACAGCGCAATCAATTGGTATTAATACAAGTGTTGTGTCTTTTGTACAACCATTAGCACCAAAGAAGCGGATTGTGTAAGGCGTATTGGCCGCAGGATTTGCTAATGTATTTGTAAGCACACCTGATACCGGAATTACTGTTGCGGTGATATAAGTTGCACTTCCCGTATAGGAAGCACCGCTTACCAAATCATATTTATCATTAGGATTAATAAAGCCGGCTACCATTATTGTTCCATTATTATTACTTACAGTGCCGGTACATGTTGCAGGTGTTATAGTAGCAGTAATTGCAACATAAGTATTGGTCACCGCGGTAACTGTATTTGTAGAGGTACATCCTGTAGCAGGATCGAAGGCACTAACGGTGTACACACCTCCAACTGATGTAGTAAAGCTGGTTGCAGTTGATGTGAAACTTGAAGGCCCGCTCCATGTATAAGTTACAGCAGCTACAGTGGAACTTACACTGATGCTAACTGTGTTGCTTAAACAAGTGATGGTTCCTGTACTTGTTAAGGTTACAGTAGGTCCTGCTGTATTAGATATGACCGCAGTTGTAGCTGTAGTTATACAACCATTTACCGCATCAATCACTGATAATGTATAAACACCGCCCGATGTAATACCGGTTGGATTCTGTACGGACGAAGTATAAGATCCCGGTCCTGCCCACTGGTAAATTACGTTTGTTGAAGTCGTGCTTCCGAACAAATTAACCGAAGGGGTTAAACAGGTGATGGTTCCACTATTAGTTGCAGTAACGTTTTGCGGACTAGGCAATACATTCACTGTAACTGTTGCTGTATCTGCCGGACAAACACCATTCATGCCAATCACAGAATAGGTAGTGGTTGTGGTTGGTGAAGTTACAGTCGTCGCAGTTGTCATACCGCCTGGCAACCAGGTATAAGTCAGCGCACCGCTAGAAGTTAGTGTAGTTGATAAACCGCTGCATATCGTTGTTGGATTAGCAACCGCTGTTACAGTAGGATTTGTATATACTGTTATAGAAATTGTTTTTGTTCCCTGACAACCCATTGTATTTGTTCCGGTAACAGAATAAGTTGTTGTTACTGTCGGATTAACAATAACAGATGTTCCGGCTATTGCTCCCGGATTCCATGTGTAGGTTGAAGCACCGGATGCGGTAATCGTTGCAGAGCTTCCAATACACAGTGATGTTGGACTTGCTATAGCTGTAATAGTAGGCGTATTTACTATTACCTGAACTGTATTTGTTCCTGTACAACCTAAAGCGTCAGCACCGGTTACTGTATAAATTGTAGTTGCTGTTGCGGTAACGGCAACGGTTATTGCCACTAGCGATCCAGGGTTCCATGTATATGTTGATGCTCCGAATCCCGTTAATGTTGCAGTAGCCCCGGCACACATAATAGTTGGGTTGGCTACCCCTGTTACAGTAGGATTAGGATTAACAGCTAATGAAATTGTACCTGTATTTATACAGCTTCCGTTACTTCCGGTAATTGTATATACAGTAGTTGCTGTTGGAGTAACCACAACACTTGTTCCGGTTAATGAACCCGGCATCCATGTATACGTGGTAGCGCCGCTCGCTGTCAAAGTTGCAGAGTTGCCTAAACAAACTCCGGTTGAAGAACCCACGGCACTAACGGTCGGCAATGGTACTACAATCAAATTAACCGTAGAGGTTCCGTTACAACCGAATGCATTTGTTCCATTTACGGTGTAAGTGGTCGTAACCGTTGGGTTAACAACAATACTTGTTCCTGTTGAAGCACCCGGTAACCAGGTATAAGTCGCGGCACCTGAAGCCGTAATGGTTGCTGAACTTCCGATGCATATTGATGTAGGACTCGAAATAGTTGAAATGGTTGGTGTGTTAACATTAACCAATACAGTACTTGTACCGGTACATCCCGAAGCATTAGCTCCGGTAACTGTATAAACAGTAATTACGGTAGGAGAAAGAACAACGGTTGCTCCGGTAACCGCTGAAGGCATCCATGTGTAAGAGGTAGCGCCGCTTGCTGTTAATGTTGTTGTTCCGCCGGCACATAATATTGTTGGACTAGCCATAGCTGTCACCGTTGGTGAAGGGTTCACTGTTATACTGACGGTTTTGGTATTTGTACAAGTACCATTGGCGCCAACTACTGTATAAGTTGTGCTAACCGTAGGTGTAACAACAACAGTGGCTCCTGTTAAAGGACCCGGATTCCAAGTATAAGTGGTAGCTCCACTTCCTGTTAAAGTGGCTGATTGTCCTGAACACAATACGGTTGAACTCGTAACTGCAATAACAGTTGGAGTGGTATTTACTACCAAAGTAACGGTTTGTGTCTTTGTACAACCTGCAGCATTTATTCCCGTAACAGTATAGGTTGTAGTAACAGTCGGACTCACTAAAATTGTTGCGCCTATTAAGGCAACCGGCATCCAGGTATAGGTTAATCCACCCGTTGCGGTTAAAGTAGCAACTTGTCCTGTACACATTGTAGTTGGATTAGCATTTGCTGTAATAGTCGGGCCCGGTATAACAATAACGTTTAATGTTCTGGTAGAAGAACATCCTGTGGCGTTGGCACCGGTAACGGTATAGGTGGTATTTGCTGTAGGGGTTACAACTACCGAAGCTCCTGTTAAAGAACCCGGCATCCAGGTATAAGTTGAAGCGCCCGATGCTGTTAATGTGTAAGGGTTTCCGGCACATACAGGTATAGTAGGAGAGCTGCTGGCCGTTATAGTAGGAGTTGGATTAACAACAAGATTTAAAGTTTGTGTTCCGGTACAACTTCCGTTAGCACCGGTTATTGAATAGGTAGTGGTAACAGTCGGACTCACAACCACGGTTGCACCCGATAAAGAACCGGGCATCCAGGTATAAGTTGTGGCGCCACTAGCTGTTAAAGTTGCCGCACTTCCTGAACAAAGAGCGGTTGGATTTGAAACTGCTGTAACAGTTGGATATGTATTTACCAAAATGGAAACCGTAGCATTAGAAGTACAAATTCCATTCGAACCTGTTACTGTATAGATAGTGGTTATAATTGGAGAAACAACCACAGGCGTTCCTAGCATAGCACCTGGATTCCAAGTGTAAGAAATAGCACCTGTAGCGCTTAATGTCGCTGTATCGCCTAAACAAATTGCCGTTTTACTTGTCACGGCGTTAATTGTTGGTCCGGAGAATACGGTTACAGTAACCACCGCTGAATTAGTACAGCTTCCGTTAGAACCAATTACTGTATAAGATGTAGTAACAGTTGGACTCACAACTCCCGTGAAAGGAATTGCCGGCGACCAGGTATAAGTAGTGGCACCGCTTGCTGTTAATGTTGAAGAAGAACCGGCACAAATACTAGGCGGATTAGCTGTTGCGTTAACTGTAGGAATAGGAGAAACTGTAAGTATTACTGTATTAGAGTTTGTACAACTTCCGTTTGCTCCTGTAACCGTATAAGTGGTGGTAACCGTCGGATTCACTGCAACAGATGCACCTGATAAAGAACCCGGCATCCATGTATAAGTTGTGGCACCGCCCGCAGTTAAAGTAGCAGAAGATCCAACGCAAATTCCTGTTGGGTTCGATACCGCAGTAACAGTTGGAGTGGTGGTAACCGTTAGTGTAACGGTCGCTGTATTAGTACAGGTACCATTATCACCGGTTACGGTATAAGTAGTTGTTACAGTAGGGGAAATTGAAACAGATGCTCCTGATAAAGAGCCCGGCATCCATGTATAAGTTGTGGCGCCGCTTGCTGTTAAAGTGGCAGAGCTTCCTGAACAAATACTTGGTGTGGAAGCTGAAGCAGTTACGGTTGGTCCTGGTGTAACGTTAACATTAACATTGGAAGTGTCTGTACAACCACTCGCATTCGAACCAACAACTGTATAAGTTGTATTGACTGTAGGTGAAGCAACAACAGTTCCGCCGGATAAAGGACCGGGCATCCATGTATAAGTTGTGGCGCCGCTCGAAGTTAAAGTAACCGTACTTCCTGAACAGATACTAGGCGATGAAGCTGTTGCTGTTATAGTTGGATTAGGGTTAACTGTAATTGTGATTGTTGTAACGCCACGACATCCGAATATATTATTTCCTGCAGCCGTGAAATTCGAAGTTGCCAAAGGAGTCACAATTAAAGGATTTCCTAAAACAGGTCCGGGCAACCAGCTGTAAGTTCCAATAGCTCCTGAAGCTGTAAGAGTAACGGTTGTTCCGGCACAAACAGTTTGCGATGGATTTGCGACTACTGTTATGGTAGGAGTCGGATTTACAGTAATTGTAATGACAGTTGTATTCGTACAACCACTTCCGTTTGCTCCCGTTAGTGTATAGGTAGTTGTAACCGTTGGATTAACTACTACGCTAGGCGCAACCATACTTCCCGGCATCCAGGTGTAAGTTAAAGCACCGCTGGCTGTTAAAGTAGCATTACGTCCTGCACAAATAACTCCGGTGGTAGGATTGCTCGTTGCAGTTACGGTAGGGCTAGGATTAACGGTTAATGAAACTGTATTTGAATTAGTACATGTGCCGTTAGCACCTGTAACAGTATAAATTGTTGTAATAATAGGAGAGACAGTAACTGTTCCTCCCGATAAAGAACCCGGCATCCAGGTATAAGTTGTAGCTCCACTTGAGGTTAATGTTGCAGAAGATCCTACACATATCGCTGTAGGATTAGAAACAGCAGTAACGGTTGGCTGAGGCGTCACTGAAACAGAAACCGCAATGGTACTTGAACATGTTCCGTTATTTCCTGTTAAAGTATAATTGGTTGTTGTTACAGGTGAAACTACAACTACTGCACCTGATAAACTTCCCGGCATCCAGGTATATGTAGTAGCGCCGCTTCCTGTTAATGTTGAAGAGTTACCTGAACAAATAGCTGTAGGGTTAGCCACAGCGTTTAATGTAGGACCCGGCGTTACGTTTAAAGTAACAGTATTTGTATTGGTACAACCGGCAGCGGTTGCTCCTGTAACTGTGTAAGTGGTGGTAACCGTTGGACTCACCGCAACCGTGGCGCCTGATAGAGATCCGGGCATCCATGTATAAGTTGCAGCTCCGCTAGCTGTTAATGTCGCAGTACTTCCTGAACAAATACTTGGCGAAGAAGCTGATGCTGTAACAGTAGGATTTGGATTAACGTTTACTAAAACCGTATTTGTATTTGAACAAGCGCCGTTTGAACCTGTAACGGTATAAACAGTAGATGAAGCAGGAGAAACTGTGACAGTAGCGCCTGATAAAGAACCCGGCATCCATGTATAAGTTGTAGCTCCGCTTGAAGTTAAAGTAGCCGTTCCGCCTGCACATATATCAGGTGGATTTGAAACGGCTGTTACAGTTGGAAGTGGAGTAACGGAAACAGTTACCGCAACAGTACCTGAACAGGTTCCATTACTTCCGGTTAATGTATAGTTTGTTGTTGCGGCCGGACTAACCACAACCACAGCACCCGATAGAGAACCCGGCATCCATGTATAGGTTGTTCCTCCGCTTCCTGTTAGAGTAGCCGAGCTTCCTGAACAAATAGAAGTAGGATTCGCAACTGCAGAAATAGTAGGGTTAGGATTTACAGTTAATGAAACCGTGTTGCTATTTGTACAAGATCCGTTAGCACCGGTTACTGTATAAATAGTTGTTGAGGCAGGAGAAACTGCAACAGAAGCACCTGATAAAGAGCCCGGCATCCATGTATAAGTTGTAGCGCCACTTGAAGTTAATGTTGCTGTTGCTCCAGCACATATGGCAATTGGATTTGAAACTGCAGTCACTGTAGGAGTTGTGGTAACCGTTAGTACAACTGTTACCGAACTTGTACAGGTTCCGTTACTTCCTGTAACAGTATAAATAGTGGTCGAAGCAGGTGAAACAGTTACCGATGCGCCTGTTAATGCCCCAGGATTCCAAGTATATGTTGTAGCACCGGATGCAGATAAGGTAGATGAACCACCCGAACAAATTCCGGTTGGATTGGCAGAAGCAATAATTGTGGGTGTTGGATTAACGGTAATAGCAACAGTATTAGTGCCTGTACAGATTCCATTAGCACCGGTTACGGTATATGTAGTTGAAGTAGCAGGTGAAACTGCAACAGTTACGCCTGATAAAGAACCGGGCATCCATGTATAAGTTGTCGCGCCTGATGAAGTTAAAGTCACCGAGGCTCCTGCGCAAATTGTTGAAGAAGAAGCAGAAGCGGATACAGTAGGAGTGGTGTTAACCGTTAGTACAACCGTCCGCGTTCCTATACATCCGGCAGCTGAAGCGCCCGTAACGGTATATGTAGTAGTTACCGCAGGAGATACAGTTACAGTGACACCTGATAATCCTCCGGGATTCCAGGTATAAGAAGCTGCACCGCTTGAAGTTAATGTCGCTGTTGTTCCTGCGCCTGAACAAATTACCGGCGGATTCGAAACTGCAGTTAATGTTGGCGTTGGATTTACTGTAACCGAAACCATTGCACTATTAGTACATGTTCCATTTGAGCCTATTACAGTATAAGTTGTATTTGCAGTTGGTGTTGTAACCACAACAGCACCTGTTAATCCTCCCGGATTCCATGTATAGGTAGTTGCGCCACCGGCGGTTAATGTTACGGAAGTTCCTGAACAAACTGTTGATGAAGAAATGGAAGCTGTTACAGTTGGAACTGCATTAACAGTTGTTTGAACGGTTCTCGTTGAAGAACAAGTTCCGTTAGATCCTGTAACCGTATAAATAGTAGTAGAGGCCGGAGATACAGTTACTGTAGGGCCCAATAAAGAACCAGGCATCCAAGTATATGTAGTTGCACCGCTCGATGTTAATGTTGCTGTCCCGCCTGCACAAATCGTTACTGGATTACTAACTGCTGTTAAAGTTGGCGTGACATTTACAACTAAAGTAACGGTTTGCGTACCAGGGCACACTAGTGTATTTGTTCCGGTTACAGTATAAGTTGTAGTTGAGCCAGGACTAACAGAAACGGTTGAACCAGTCAGTGCACCAGGATTCCAGGTATAACTCGTAGCGCCGGAAGCTGTTAATGTTGCGCTGCTTCCTGCACAAATAGAGGTTGGAGAACTGATGGCGGTAATAGTTGGACTAGTTCCAACTGGAATTAATAAAGTTGCAGTTCCGATACATCCGCCGGATGATCCGCTAACTGTATAAACAGTACTTACGGTCGGACTTAAAGCCACAATGTTCCCGATAATATTTCCCGGGTTCCATGTATAAGTTAAGGCGCCGGATGCAACAGCATTAGCTGTTCCTCCGGGACAAATTGTACCGGATAAATTAAATGCGGAGACGACAGGGGGTGTGCCGACCGTTATAGAAATGGTTGTTGATCCGGTACAAGCGGCACTTGTACCATATAATGTATAGGTAGTATTAACAGTAGGAGATACGGCAACGGTTGCGCCCGTCATACCACCCGGTTGCCAGGTATATGTTACGGCACCAGATCCTGTTAAAGTTACCGAACCGGGGGCACAAACCGTATTGGAAGAAGCCGAAGCAATCACTGTTGGAGTAGATACATTAATCTGAACAGTTGAAGTTGCAGCACCACTGCAATAGCTCATGGTTGCTGTATAATTTCCTGATGAAACAGGACAAGCGGTTGCAGTTAAACCTGCAGCAGAAAATCCACCGGGACCTGACCAATTAACGCTATAACTTGGAGCAGCTGTAGGATAAAAACGCCAGGATTCGTTAATCGCCGTCCAGGCAGTTAATGTATTCCGTGTTGGCGGACCATAAGCAACTGTGGCCGGAGCATTTTGTATACCTATTAAGCCCCGTCCGTTATTCCATGATATACATGCGGTGCTGTTTTGAATATTAACAGCAATCTGATTCGTAGTTTCATAAAGTATTATCTGGAAAGAAGAAACCGGTGTTGCACAAGAAAACAAAGTTACACCACCCCAATAAGCGACAAACTGACGGCAAGGAGCAACACCCATTGTGTAAGTACGGACAACCCCACCCGGAAACGGATCATAATCGCGGTATGCACCGCAAATAGTATTGCCAGGATGTTCAATAGTGTTAGGAAGTATAGCTGTAGTTACCCAGGATTCGAAAGAATTTGCTTTGGTAAGATCAAAAGTTATCTCACCATTCGATCCCACAAGAAGCTTCTTATAGGTATTTCCGAAATAACAGAAATTAAAGCCAATATTAATAGAGTCACTCCATAAATCATCTGAAGAAGTTGAGAACACATTATTACCTCCAAAATAAGGCGCTGTAGAGTAGCTCACTGAAGCAAACGAATACGTTGTCGTCGAGTTTGGTGGCGGAATAACTGAGGCTGTTAAATTGGCGCATTGACCTGCACACACAACGGTGGTGGGCCCTGTACTAACCTGTGCATTAATACTTGGCGTAAAACATGCCTGCGCTGAGGCGTGTTGCTGAATCAACGCAAACAGTGCAAAAAAGCAAATGCTGTTTTTAAAGAAATTCTTCATAGGTCTTAATTTAAAATGTGTTTTTCAGGAGGCTAATTAATTCTTGTGTTCATCCCATCAAAAAGATGAGGGTTTTTAGTATCAATGGAATTGATTTTTTCCAATTCTCCTTTTTTCAAAAGGGAATTAGCTTTTTCCACTGGTTTTGGGGATGAAAAGAAAGTGCGCTCCTTGTCGGTAAGCTTAAGAAAGTCAAGCGAACCTGTAGAGTTTTTGGTTAAGAATTCAGTACATTTTTCCCTGATAGCGAAAGCTAGGTCCGCACTTTTTCCGGCATTTGAATTAAACGTTTTTACAGAGGCCACCTGAAGAATAAGTAAATCTTTCAAAGTAGTTTCTGTTTCGCTACCGGATATATTGATACCGTATTTTTGAACACTACGGATAGCAATATCATTCTCGTTGATAAAATCTTTCAACACGGCGGAATTCTGGGAAGATGAATAATTGTAAGTGAATAAAAAGGCACTAAGGGCCAGGATTTGGGTAAGGTTTTTCTTCATGTTTAATACATCTATCTTGCAAAAATTAACATTTTTTTGTTAATAATAAAATTTTTAACGTGTTTAGAATCAGTCTTTTTGATGTATATGGACTTATATATATAACAATCAGCCGCTTACAGTATTAACGATTTAAACTAATGTCAGAATTCCCAAATTTTCTGAATAGGAATTAGACCAACTTTACTAGCCCGATTTTATATGTACATTTGCGTTTTATGAGTAATTTAATTTCCCTTTTACCCGAACATGTAGCCAATCAGATTGCAGCGGGCGAAGTTGTTCAAAGGCCTTCTTCAGTGGTAAAAGAGTTACTCGAAAACGCCATCGACGCAGGCGCTACCCAAATAAAACTAATTGTAAAAGACGCAGGAAAGACTCAAATTCAGGTTATTGATAATGGTTCCGGTATGAGTCCGTTTGATGCCAGAATGTGTTTTGAACGGCATGCTACTTCAAAAATTAAAACGGCCGACGATCTATTTAATTTACACACGAAAGGTTTCCGCGGTGAGGCTTTGGCAAGTATTGCTGCGGTTGCCCAAGTCGAATTAAAAACAAAACAAAGTTCAGATACAGTTGGACAATTAATAGAAATTGAAGGCGGAAAATTTGAAAATCAAAGCGAATGCCAGAGTCCTGTTGGTACATCATTCAATGTAAAAAATTTATTTTTTAATATTCCGGCACGCCGGAATTTTTTGAAAGAAGATGCAACAGAATTACGGCATATTATTGATGAATTTGAACGTGTTGCTTTACCACATTATAATATTCACTTTATAATGTACAGCAATAATAATGAGATTTTTAATTTGCCGCCTTCAGGATTAATACAACGGATCATGGGATTATTTAGTAATTCGATGAATCAAAAATTAGTTCCCGTTGAACAAACTACTGATGTTGTAAAAATCTCGGGCTATATTGGTAAACCTGAAACCGCTAAGAAAAAAAGAGGCGACCAGTATTTTTTTGTGAATAACCGTTTTATAAAAAGTCCGTATTTAAATCACGCGGTTTACGAGGCTTACCGTGAGTTAATGCCTTATGATTCGCATCCGGCCTGGTATTTGTTTTTGGAAGTAGATCCGAAAAATATTGATATTAATATTCATCCCACAAAAACAGAAATAAAATTCATCGATGATAAAACTATTTATGCTTTATTGCACAGTTCGGTCAAACGAGCTTTAGGAAAAGCAAATGTTGGTCCGAGTTTGGATTTTGAATCGGAAATGAGTTTTAGTATTGATACGAATACAGGAAACAGGATTATTGAGCCGCCAAAAGTGAGTTACAATCCGGATTACAACCCTTTTAAAAAACAAAACCCTTCTTATAAATCAAACGAAACAGATTTAGAAAAATCGAATAAGAAAAATTGGGAAACCTTGTACGAAGGATTTAAAAGCAATCCGGAAGAATTAATTGATGTTCCTCTCGAAAGTCAAATTGAAGGACAAACAGGATTACAGCAGGAATCCATTACTTACAAAACATTTCAAATCGGAGGAAAATACATTGTAACTTCTTTTAATAATGATGTTGTTTTGATTGATCAGCAAAGAGCACATGAGCGTATTTTATATGAGCATTTTTTAAATAGCAAGGAACAAAAACCAGTGTCTACCCAGAGGGTCTTATTTCCGGTTCACATGGAATTAAGTACCAATGATTTTGTTTTAATGCAAAATTTAGACAAAGAATTTAAAATTCTTGGTTTTGATATCGAGCCTTTTGGTAAAAATAACATTGTAATTAATGGTACGCCCGCCGAATTAGGGGAATTCAATCCACAGCAAATGATCGACGGGATTTTGGAAAGTTATAAGTTGAATTTGCTCGATAAAAAAATGGACATACACGATAATTTGTGTCGTGCTCTTGCAATGAACACTTGTATTAAATACGGAAAAAGTCTAGAACAAGCGGAAATGCAAATGATTGTTTCACATTTATTAATGTGTAGCGACCCATTATATAATCCGAACGGGAAACCCGTAATGATGGAAATCAGCAGAGAAGAAACCGAAAAGTTTTTTAAACGCTAGTAAAATGAGTTATCAGGAATTCAGACCCAGAAGTTTTCAGACCTTACCTCCTGTCATCAAAAATCTTTTGATTATTAATATACTTATGTATATCGCAAAAGTTGTTTTTGCACAAAGTTTGGGAATAGATTTGGATGCCATTTTAGGATTGCATTATATAACGGCAGGGGATTTTAAGCCTTATCAGTTCATCACTTATATGTTCATGCATGGAGATATAACGCATCTCTTTTTTAATATGTTTGCAGTTTGGATGTTTGGTTCGGTACTCGAGAATGTGTGGGGTGCAAAACGTTTTATCTTTTATTATTTGGTTACCGGATTGGGTGCGGCTTTGATTCAATACATAGTTTTTTACTTTCAGATAGAGGCAATAAACCAAAAGGTTGCAGAGTTGATGAGTGCGCCTGATTATAATGCCGAGACTAATATCGCCATTGTACATGAAAGAGCTGAAATAATAAACAGTATGGTTATTATCGGAGCTTCCGGAGCACTTTTCGGATTGCTACTTGCTTTCGGGATGATGTTCCCGAACACTTTATTATACATTTATTTTTTAGTACCCGTAAAAGCAAAGTGGTTTGTGATTGCTTATGGCGTCATCGAATTATTTTCCGGTTTACGCTCTAGCCCAATGGATAATGTTGCGCATTTTGCCCATTTAGGCGGCATGCTTTTTGGATTTATTGTGATTTTAATCTGGAAAAAGAACCGTACCTTTTATTATTAAAATTATGTCGGTACTCGATCAAATAAAAAGCACTTTTCAGCAGCAAAGTAAATTAACTGTACTTATTATTTTAAATGTTGCGCTGTTTCTGACCCTTAACATTGCCAGTAATATCGCACACATTTATCTTACTCCTTATGTTGCACTTCCGTTGTCGGGGCACGAATTTATTTACAAATTCTGGACCATTTTCACTTATATGTTTACCCATGAAGGCTTAGGGCATGTAGCATTTAATTTGCTATTGCTTTATTTTTCAGGACGTTTGTTTTATGCGATTTTAGGTGAGAAAAGGCTCGTATATGTTTACATTATGAGCGGTGTTTTTGGCGGCGCTTTACTTTTGTCTTTAGCCCTTTTATTTCCTGAAACATTTGCAGGTGGGTATTTATTAGGCGCATCGGCCGCTGTAATGGGGATCATCATGGTAATGGCAATTTACACTCCTAATTATCCGGTTTTTGTTTTCTTTATTGAAATGCCGTTTAAATATTTTGCTTTGTTGGTTTTTGTAACGAGTACAGTTGTTGATTTTGCCGCGAACACAGGAGGAAAAATTGCGCACATTGGCGGCGCTTTGTTTGGTCTGTTATACGGTTACTCATTAAAAAAAGGGAATGATTTATTTGAACTTTCTTTCCTCAAATCATCAAAAAATAAACTCAAAATTGTCCACAAAAAAGATGTTTATGCAGGGCAACGGGCTGATAATGTGGATGAAAGCTATCTCAATAAATTACTTGAGAAAATATCAAAAAGCGGATATGACAGTTTGAGTGCAAAAGAGAAAGATGATTTATACAAACTTTCACAAAAAAAATAAGTTTTTTCTAAAAAGATTTTTCTAAATTGAGCCTGTATTTTATGCGGTTTAAACTTGCTTGCATAGTTTTTGTTGTTCTTGCTTTTTCTCTCCAATGTTTTGCTCAAACCAAAGGCAAAGTGCCGGAGGTGGAAGAGGCTGATGAGCATTTTAAGCATGGGAATTATGTCATGGCACTTCCTATTTACCGTGATATTCTAAAAGTTGAAAAGGATAATAAAAAAGTTCAATACCGCTTAGGTCTGTGTTATCTCAATACAAACTTCAACCGCACGGAAGCCGTTAAACATCTGGAAGCAGTTACAAAAGATCCGAAATGCGAAGAGGAGGCCTGGTATCATTTAGGCCATGCTTATCATTTAGCAGGAAAGCTGGATGATGCAATTGGGGCGTTCGAAAAATATAAAAAATCAGTTCCTAAAAAAGCTGCTGATGCCGACCGTCAGATTGGTATGTGTAATAACGCAAAAATGTTTATGAGCATGCCGGTGAATGTTACGTTTGTGAATCTGGGTAAAGATCTCAATTCAGAAGACCCGGATTATTATCCGTTCGTGAATGCTGAAGAAACATTCATGGCATTTACATCTCGCAGAAAAGAAAATATCGGAGGAAAAAAAGTTGAAGTGGATGGTTATCATCCAAGCGATATTTATTATAGCAAAGTTGAAAACGGGAAATGGACCAAGGCAACGAATCCGGGTAATGCCATAAATAGTCCGTTAGATGAACAAGTAGTTTGGTTAAATCCTGATGGTACACAGATGATGGTTTATCTGGATCATATTGATAAGTTTGGCGATCTCTATCTCTCAACAAAACGTACAGGAGGCGATTTCATGAAGGGAAAACCATTACCGGAACAAGTTAACGGAAAAGTTGAAACATCGGGTTGTTATGGTCCGGATGGAAACGTAATTGTTTTCGCACGGCGCGAAGCTGTAGGTGAGAAAAGTGATATTTACACCTGCAGAAAATTACCTACAGGTGTTTGGGGACAACCATACAAATTACCACCACATATTAATACGCCGTTCAATGAAGATTTTCCGTTTCTCGCCAGTGATGGTGTTACACTTTATTTTTCATCAGAAGGCCACAATAGTATGGGCGGGTATGATCTCTTTAAGAGCACGTATAACCCGGATGATAATACCTGGGGCGAAGCACAGAATTTGGGTTATCCTATTAATGGTTTTGCCGACGACAGAAGTATAAGTCTGACGCCGGATATGAGAGCCGGATATATCAGCGCTTTCCGTCCGAATGGTTATGGTGATTTAGATATTTACCGTATCCGTTTTAACGAGAATGA
>JAHEYE010000056.1 GCA_023251695.1 Sphingobacteriaceae bacterium
AAAATTCAGAATTACGCAGAACCAAACAAAAGAAAATGCCTTTGTGTTTTGTGCCGATGATAAAGTGATGGAAGAATTCATGAAACACCATAAAATTGAAGCCGAAAAAATTCCTTTCAGCATTAAAAAAAAAATCGAAGGAAACGGTGCTTACTTAAACGAGAATCAATTAACCCTTAACTATAAAAACCAAAATCCCTTAATTATGACAATTGAACAATTAGCTCTGCAAGGTAAACATAACGTTTACAACTCAATGGCGGCTTCATTAGCTGCGCGTATCGTTGATGTACGTAAAGAAACCATCCGTGAAAGTTTACAGGATTTTCAAAACGTTGAACACCGTTTGGAATTCGTAGCTTCTATAAATGGTATCGAATTCATCAACGACTCGAAAGCGACTAACGTTAACTCAACATGGTATGCCTTGGAAAGCATGGAAAAACCAACTATTTGGATTTGCGGTGGGCAAGACAAAGGCAATGATTACAATGAACTAACCGAAATTGTAAAACAAAGAGTAAAAGCCATTGTATGCTTGGGTGTCGACAATAAGAAAATCATCAAGGCATTTGAAGGCTTAGTTGAAACTATTGTTGAAGTAAAAACGGCACAAGAAGCTGTTGCTGCTTCATATAAATTAGCTAAAAAAGGCGACGCAGTATTGTTATCGCCGGCTTGTGCAAGTTTTGACTTATTTCAAAATTACGAGGACCGTGGTATGCAATTCAAAGGAGCAGTTCGCGGACTATAAACCTAAATTAAAGCGCTATGAAACTTTTTAATTATTTAAAAGGCGATAAGGTGATATGGGCAATAATGTTGCTCTTATCGCTCATATCTATATTGGTAGTTTACAGCGCGATCGTTACGCTTGCCTATAAATTTAAGCAAGGCAACACGGAGTATTATTTATATAAACAGATAATTCTGATCACAATGGGATTTGGTTTAGCTTATCTGTTTCATAAAATAAAATATACTGTGTTCTCAAAAGTAGCGCAAATAGGATTTATTCTCTCAATTCCTTTATTGATTTACACATTACTAAGCGGTGTGAGTGCAGGAGAGGCCAATCGCTGGTTAGAGATCCCGGGTATTGGACTTACATTTCAAACTTCCGACATGGCTAAGCTCATGTTATTAATGTATGTTGCAAGGGTGCTGACTACAAAACAGGAAAAATTAGTTGAATTTAAAGCGGTATTTAAATATTTATTGCTTCCTATAGGAATAATTTGTGCATTGATATTACCGGCGAACTTTTCAACAGCTGCATTATTATTTTTGAATTGTATGTTTCTGATGTTTATAGGCCGCATAAAAGTAAAATTCATGTTGCTGATAGTGGGTGCTTGCATGTTATTTGCAGTATTGTTGGGCCTTGTAGTTTACCAGTTCCCGAATGCGATTCCACGCGGCGCAACATGGAAAGCACGTATCGAAAATTTCTCTAAGGGCGATTCAAAAAGCAATTATCAAAGTGAGCAGGCAAAAATCGCAATCGCAACCGGCGGTGTGATCGGAAAAGGTCCTGGTAAAAGTACGCAACGCGCTTTTCTGCCTCAGGCCTCATCCGATTTTATCTACGCAATTATTGTGGAAGAATATGGTTTGGTGCTTGGCTTTTTAATGCTTTTTCTTTACATGATATTTTTATACAGAGGAATAAAAATAATGCGCGATACCGATAAAACTTTCGGCGGATTTCTGGCAGTAGGTTTAGCCTTCGGTCTCGTATTCCAGGCATTGATCAATATGGCAGTCGCGGTGAATTTATTTCCCGTTACAGGGCAACCTTTGCCTTTGGTTAGTTCAGGTGGAACTTCCATTTGGTTCACTTGTATTTCCATTGGAATTATTTTAAGTGTAAGTCGCAGCAGCGAAGATAAAACGGAAGAGAACCTTGAGTCGGCTTAAAGTCATATTAAGTGGTGGCGGAACCGGTGGCCATATTTTTCCTGCAGTCGCTATTGCAAACGAAATAAAGTCTATAGTTCCCGATGTTGAAATCCTATTTGTTGGTGCCCTGGGTAAAATGGAAATGGAAAAAGTTCCGGCTTCAGGTTACAAAATAATTGGATTGCCAATCGCAGGGATTCAAAGGAAACTAACCTTAGCCAACTTAAAATTTCCTTTTCTCTTACTAAAAAGCATACTTAAGGCACGTTCTATTGTAAAAGAATTTAAACCAAATGTTGTGGTTGGAACAGGCGGTTATGCAAGCGGACCCTTATTAAGAGCGGCAACTTCTATGGGAATTCCGGCTTTGATTCAGGAACAAAATTCTTATGCCGGAGTTACCAATAAATGGCTTTCAAAAAAAGCATCAAAAATCTGCGTGGCTTATGAAGGGATGGAACAATTCTTCCCTAAAGAAAAAATTATCCTAACGGGAAATCCTGTAAGGCAGGATATAAAAGATATTGAACAAAAAAGAGGTGAGGGGCAAAAATTCTTCAAACTCGATTCAAACAAAAAAACTTTATTAGTAGTTGGTGGGAGTTTAGGCGCAAAAGGAATTAATGAAGCAATGGGCGAGGGGCTTTCACAATTTGCTGAGAACGATATTCAGGTCATCTGGCAAACCGGAAAAGTTTATATCGAAAAAGCCAAAGAGCAAGTAAAACCTTTTGCCTCAAAGAATATTCAGGCGATGGATTTTATTTCAAGAATGGATTTAGGATATGCAGTTGCCGATGTAGTGGTTTCAAGAGCCGGAGCCGGAGCCGTTTCTGAATTATGTATCGTAAAAAAGCCAAGTATTTTGGTTCCCTTGTTAACAGCAGCCGAAGATCATCAGACAAAAAATGCAATGTCGTTGGTAAATAAGAACGCCGCTATTTTAATAAGAGATGATGAAACCAAAACCAAACTGGTAAAAACTGCAATTTCATTAATGAATGATACTGCTAAACAACAAGAACTGAGTGGTAATGCCGGAAAACTGGCACTACTTAACTCGGCTAATATCATTGCCAAAGAAGTACTAAAACTAACAAACTATAAACCCTAAACTCCCAACTCCGAACTAATAACTCCGAACTAACATGAAAGTTCTCGACTATAAACTATATTACTTTCTTGGTGTCGGCGGTATAGGCATGAGTGCTCTTGCCCGTTACTTTAAGCATTACGGGAAAACGGTTTTTGGTTATGATAAATCACCAAGTCCACTAATTGCTGAAATGGAACGCGAACAGATTGCCTGTCATTTCAGTGAAGATGTTGAGTTCCTTCAAAAATTACTTTCCAAATATAAACCGGAAGAGGTTTTAGTAGTGTATACACCGGCAGTTCCTAAAAATCATACAGAATATGTGTATTTAACTTCCAATAATTACGATATTAAAAAACGTTCTGAGGTATTAGGTGAGATAACCAAACAATTTAAAACCATAGCCATTGCCGGAACGCACGGTAAGACCACCACAACAACCTTGGTTACACATTTATTAAAGACCTCAGGTATCAATTGCTATTCTTTTATGGGAGGCATTTCGAAAAATTACGGAACAAATTTACTTTTGGGCGACCCGAACGACAAAGATGCGTACGTTGTAGTTGAAGCCGATGAGTACGATCGTTCCTTTCTAACTCTTTTTCCATATATAGCTGTTATCACGAGTGTTGATGCAGATCACTTAGACATTTACGGTAACAAGGAAACGATGCACGAAAGTTATGTTTTGTTCGCAAAACAAGTCAAAAAAGAAGGTAAACTCATTGTTAAAAAAAATGTTGATAACGAATTGAAGCTCACCGATAAGAGGCTCATCTACTCCCTAAATTTAAATACGGGATATTGTGCTGAAAACATCCGGATTGAGAACGGGGAATTTCATTACGATATCAAAAGTGAGGTGGAGCCAGTAAATGGCGTCACTATTGGACTTCCGGGCCTACACAATGTTGAAAATTCGATTGCAGCAGTTGCGGTCGCACAACAATTAGGGGTGAAAGCAGAAAAAATAAAAGAAGCACTACGTTCTTTTCAAGGTGTGAAACGCAGATTTGATTACAAGGTTAAAACAGCAAAAGTAATTTATGTTGATGACTACGCTCATCACCCTGAAGAATTGAAAGCAGCGATTGGTGCAGCAAAACAATTGTATCCGGATAAAAAAGTGACAGGTATTTTTCAGCCGCACTTGTTTACAAGGACGAGAGATTTCGCTGATGGTTTTGCAGAAAGTCTGGATATGTTGGATGAATGTATTTTACTTGACATCTATCCGGCCCGTGAATTGCCGATAGAGGGGATAACATCACAAATGCTGTTGGATAAAATGAAATCAAAACAAAAGCATCTGGTAAAAAAAGAAAATTTGCTGACGTTTTTAAAAGAGAAACAACCGGAAGTGTTGTTGACAATGGGAGCAGGAGACATAGACCAATTTGTTGAACCTATTGCAGAAATGCTGAAGAAAAGATAAATGAAGATTAATTATAAAAAAATATTTACTACAGTTCTTTGGATTATTGCAATATCAGGTCTGATTACCTCGCTTGCATTTGTGAATAAAAAAGAAAGCCTTGTTAAAGTAGGCAATCTTGATATTACCGTGAATGCTACAGGCGAAAATCAGTTTGTGGACGAAGATGATGTGAAACATTTTTTTATTGAGCGTCACGATGTATTACTCACTGCTGAAGTAAAAAATGTCAATATCAACGCTCTGGAAAAAGCACTAAACTCACATCCCGCAATCGAAAATGCAGATTTGAGTGTAGATGTTAACGGTGATGTGAAAATAAATGTCATGCAACGGACCCCGCTGGTAAGGGTTTTAACTATGGGTGGAGAAAGTTATTACATCGACACGCAAAGCAAGCTAATGCCGCTTAGTGATAAATATACCGCAAGGGTTTTAGTGGTGAATGGATATGTTCATGAACCCTATGCAAGACGCTGCATGTTTTCTGTAAACGAAATTGCAGGTAACGAAATTTTTAAAGAAGTGAGCATGTTAGATGATATTTATGAAATGGCACGATACATTACAAAAGACACGGTACTTAATAGTCTGGTTCAGCAGTTAAGCATCAATGAGGAAAAAGAATTTGAAATATACCCGGCCATCGGAAATCATAAAATCATTTTTGGCGATGCTACTGATATTGCAGGAAAATTTGAAAAACTAAAAATATTTTACCGCGAAGGCTTAAATAAAACAGATAACTGGAATAAGTACTCGATAATAAATTTAAAATATAAAAACCAGGTGGTTTGCACCAAAAAATAACAAGTATGGAAGCGATCAATAAAGATGAAAATAACACAATAGTTTCTGATTTAGTAGTTGGATTGGATATTGGCACAACTAAAATAGCTGCGATTGTTGGAGGTAAAAACAAATTTGGGAAGCTAGTTATCTGTGGTATAGGTAAAGCTGAGTCGCTAGGTGTTAACCGCGGAGTTGTTGTGAATATAGAACAAACTGTTGCCTCTATTAAAGCGGCAGTTGCTATTGCTGCCGATAAAGCAAATGTTGATATTGGTGAAGTAATTGTTGGTATAGCCGGACAACATATTAAAAGCGTTCAGCATCGCGGCATGATCACACGTCAGTCGCTCGAAGATGAGGTTAATCAAAAAGATGTAGATACTTTAATAGATAACATGCATCGCTTAGTAATGAGCCCGGGCGAAGAAATCATTCATGTTATCCCGCAGGAATATATTATCGACAGCGAAATCGGAATCAAAAATCCTATTGGACACGCCGGTATACGTTTAGAAGGAAATTTCCATATTATTACCGGACAAGTATCGGCAGTTAAAAATATTTTCAAATGCGTTAACCGCGCCGGACTTGAATCTATTGATTTGCATTTAGAGCCATTGGCAAGTGCTGATGCAGTTTTAAGTGACGAAGAAAAAGAAGCAGGTGTTGTGTTGGTGGATATCGGTGGTGGTACAACTGATGTTGCTATTTTCTACGATGGCATTATCCGTCACACTGCAGTAATTCCATTTGGCGGTAACATTATTACGGAGGATATTAAAGAAGGATGCAGCATTATTAAAACACAGGCTGAACAATTAAAAGTAAGATTTGGTTCTGCATTAGCTCAGGAAAATCAGGAAAACGAAATTATTTCTATTCCCGGTCTACGTGGACGACCGCATAAAGAAATTTCTGTAAAATTCCTCGCCCAGATTATTCAGGCGCGCATGGAAGAAATACTGGAGTTCGTTTTATTTGAAATAAAAAATTCAGGATTCGAACGCAAACTTTCTGCCGGCATTGTTGTAACGGGCGGAGGTTCTATGTTAAAACATTTACCTCAATTGGTGATGTTAACCACGGGTATGGATTGCCGCATTGGTACGCCAAACGAGCATTTATCTGCGGCAGATGATGAATTAAAAAACCCTCTATACGCAACCGGTATCGGATTAGTGATGAAGGGAATTGAAAAATACGAACGTGAAGCACGCAAAGGCGCTAACAATACTAAAGTTGCAGTTGAAGCCATTGTAAATGAAAAAGTACAGGAAGATAAAAAAGTAACCGACCACTCCTCAAAAAAATCGGGTACTTTCTTCGATACTTTAATCACACGTGCTAAAGACTGGATGAGCGATGATATAGAGTAGTTGGGAGTTTTTAGTTCGGAGTTCGGAGAAATCATTTCACGATATAAGGACTAAGCCCAAATTAATAATAACCAACAATTAACCATATAACAATAAACAACCAACAATTAACCATTTAACTAATACATACCAGCATGATGCAATTTGAATTACCACAGGACGAAAGCTCAATCATTAAAGTGATTGGCGTTGGCGGCGGCGGAAGCAATGCCGTAAACCACATGTACCGTTTAGGTATTAAAGGTGTCGACTTTATAATATGTAATACCGACAAACAGGCATTGGACAAAAGCCCTGTGCCAAACAAAATACAATTGGGTTCTAACCTTACCAAAGGTTTAGGAGCCGGTTCTATTCCTGATGTTGGCCGCGATGCTGCGTTGGAATCGGTTGAAGATGTGCGTAAATATTTTGAAGACAATACGCAAATGGTATTCATTACTGCAGGCTTAGGCGGCGGAACCGGAACAGGTGCTGCGCCGGTTATCGCATCGGTTGCTCGTGAATTGGGTATTTTAACTGTAGGTATAGTTACAATTCCGTTTGCATTCGAAGGTAAAAAACGCCGTCAGCAAGCCGAAGCCGGTTTGGAGGAAATGAAAAAGTATGTAGATACTTTACTAGTTATAGGTAATGATAAACTACGCGAAATATACGGTAACTTAAAAATGAGCGAAGCTTTTGCTCATGCTGATGATGTATTAACCGGTGCTGCAAAAAGTATAGCGGAAATTATCAGTCTGCACATGCATGTTAACGTAGACTTCAACGATGTAAAAACTGTAATGAAAGACAGCGGTGTGGCCATTATGGGTTCTGCTACTGCAAGCGGCGAAAAGCGTTCGTTGCGTGCGGTGGAAGAAGCTTTAAATTCTCCGTTGTTAAATGACAATGATATTTGTGGTGCACGTCACGTGTTATTGAATATCATGAGCGGAAGTGATGATATCGACATGGATGAATTTGGTGAGATAACTGATTACATTCAGGAAGCTGCGGGCGGTACTGCTGAGTTGATTACAGGTTACGGCACTGACCCTTCTTTAGGTGATAATGTTTCGGTTACTATTATTGCAACCGGATTTAAAACCACACAGATTTCAGGTTACGAGCCACCGGTTATTAAGGAGCGTAAAATTGTTAACCTTGATCAGAAAGAAACAAAGGCTGAAGAAACTGTGCAAACAAATCTGATTGACGAAATTAAAAGCACCGAACCTTTTGTGTTTGTGAAAGAAGAAACAACTGAAACCCCTTCTGTTAATGTTATTCCGGAGTTCAAAGAAGAGAAGGAAGTGGATTTTGTCGTGACAAATACGGAGGATATTTCGGAAAAAAATAATGAAGTTGTTTCTGATAATACAACAGAATTCACAATTCATACCATTTCAAACGATAACGAAGATAAGAATTCGGATGTATCAAATGAGGAAACGGTATCACGTGAAGAGCAGATTAAATTAGCTCAGGAGCGTATCCGTAAACTGAAAGAAATCACTCTTAAAATGAAGAGCCCTGATGGTTTAGCAATGTTAGAGAAAGAAACGGCTTTCTCCCGTAAAAACATCACATTAGAGAATAAAACACCATCGACTGATTCTGAAATATCCCGTTTCACTTTATCAGAAGGTGATGACAAGAAAATTGAAATTCGCCCGAACAATTCGTTCTTGCATGATAATGTAGATTAATTAGAATTCCAATAATCAAACCCCGTCCGCCTTAGGCAGACGGGGTTTTTGCTTTATAATTGGTTATAATGTAAATTAGCTTAAAATTTAAAAACATGAGTTTCGAAGATAAAATCAATGGTGATATCAAAACCGCCATGTTAGCCAAGGATGCTAAAAAGCTGGAAGTTTTAAGAGCTATTAAAAACGTAGTAATTATTTTAAAAACATCGCCGGAAGGAATTTCTGATGATGCTATTATGAAGTCCATCGCTAAAGAAGTAAAGAAGCGTAAAGAAGCAGCTGATATATTTACACAGCAAAACCGTGCCGATTTGGCTGAGGTGGAAATATTTCAGGCCGGAGTAATGGAAACTTATTTGCCACAACAAATGGGCGAAGCTGAAATTAAAGCCGAACTCCAAAAAATTATTGCCCAAGTTGGTGCTTCTTCAGCTGCAGATTTAGGAAAAGTAATGGGTGCTGCATCAAAAGCATTTGCTGGTAAAGCCGATAATAAAGTTGTATCACAATTGGTAAAAGAACTTTTATCTAAATAAATGTCAGGTCGAGCGTAGTCGAGACCGGCTCTTAATCATTAGCACTTGAGATATATCTTCATATTACTTTTCATCTATTCCGCTTTTCTGAGGGCACAGCAACCGCACGACGATTATGTTTTAGAAAAGCCAAGAGATTACAGTATTGATCCGGCATTGAACGCCAATTACATTGAGATACTTGGAAACAGCGGTTTTTTATTTTCACTCAACCTCGACAGAATCTTTTTGTACAAACCAAAATTAAAAATTTCGGGTGCAGCCGGCATTGCAGTTTTACCAAATGGTCCGTACATGGAGCAATCTTATTATGTAGCTAATAATTATATTTTATTTGATGGCGATCACCATTTGGAATTTGGCCCAGGATTAACTTTGTGGCGGAAATACAATCCTGTTTGCACCGATTCGGCGCAGTATCCTAAATACAATTGGGAGAGTATTTGGTTCGGGATGTTCCGTTTGGGTTACCGTTATCAAAAAAACGAAGAGGGTTTTTTCTTCAAAGCAGGATTAACACCATTTCCCTATAGAAAGTTCGATTGTAAAAGTGAATTTTTTCCCGAGCACTGGAATCTATTGTTTGGAATTGCTATCGGTGTAACTTATTAATTCATGCTCTCACCACAACCCTTGTAAACTTTATCATTATAAGTAATCGTTACGGCTCTGTTCTTTTTATTTCCCGCGGCATCAATGCATTCTTTATCCTCAATCTTTACGTTCAAATGAATTTCTTTTCCGCCTTCCGAATTTTTGTAGGAGAAATTGTAGCCGCCATTCAAATCAAAATATTTTGAAATGTTTTTTATGATTAGACTATCTTTCCCGTAATCAACAACCAATTTAAATTTATCAGAAAAATATTCGGCGGTCCAACCCGGCTCTGTTCCCGAAGCTTTAAAAAGCAATTCTGATCCCCCGGATTCTGCAAGCCTTTCTACGGCAACCAATGTATTTGTCATATCGGCAATTTCATTGGCAATATCAGTCGAATCTGCATCCATTTGCGCATCAATTTTTTCAATTTGCTCACAATTGCTAAACATTGCGGCGACTATAAGAACTAAAATTATTTTTTTCATCCTACTTAATTTTATTGTCAAATCGACTAATTATTTTCTCTTTACGACTTTATTTACTGCGCTAACAATGTCGGATACATCTAAACCATATTTTTTCATTAGTTCATCGGGTGTTCCGCTTTCACCAAAGCTGTCATTCACTGCAACAAATTCCTGTGGTGTTGGTGAATGGCGTGCAAGCAATTGCGCTACGCTGTCGCCCAAACCTCCGTTCATCTGATGTTCTTCAGCTGTAACAACACATTTTGTTTTTGCGATTGATTTTAAGATGGCAGCTTCATCAAGAGGCTTAATCGTATGAATATTTATTACTTCAACTGAAATTCCTAATTGCGCAAGCATCGCTTCTGCTTCAATGGCTTTCCAAACTAAATGTCCGGTCGCAATAATAGTGACATCAGTTCCTTCAATCAATTTAATAGCTTTTCCAATTTCAAATTTTTGATCGGCAGGCGTGAAATTAGGAACACTAGGCCTTCCAAATCTTAAATAAACCGGACCATTATGTTTCGCAATCGCAATCGTTGCCGCTTTTGTCTGATTGAAATCGCAAGTGTTGATCACCGTCATGCCCGGTAACATTTTCATCAAACCGATGTCTTCAAGAATCTGATGTGTTGCACCATCTTCACCCAAAGTTAAACCTGCGTGAGACGCGCAAATTTTCACGTTTTTACCTGAGTAAGCAACACTCTGACGGATCTGATCATAAACGCGGCCGGTGCTGAAGTTTGCAAAAGTTCCGGTGAAAGGAATTTTTCCGCCAATGGTTAAACCGGCTGCAATCCCAATCATGTTGGCTTCGGCAACTCCTACTTGAAAAAAACGGTCGGGAAATTCTTTTGCAAATGCATCCATCTTTAGCGATTCGGTTAAATCGGCGCACAAAGCTACTACATTGGCGTTTTGTTTTCCGATTTCCAGAAGGCCTGCCCCGAAGCCTGAACGGGTATCTTTTTTCTCAGTAAAAGTGAATTTGGTAGTCATAGTTTCTATTAACATCTTAATTTAATTTTAAGTTAGTGGTGATGCCGGAGCTAATGGCAAATTTCCGCTCTACGGTCTTAATTGTTTCTTTAGTGTTTTCAAAACGGAATTCCATTTTGTAATTACCGGGCTGTAAATAAATAATTTCGTTTTGCAAAGCGTTATTTAAATTGCAAACCCATATCACTTGCTTTCCATCATCTAAATAAATACTTCCGAATCCTGTTCCGATTTTCGAAATGTAGGCGACTCCTGAAGTAGGTATTTTTAGTGAATTGGTACTACTTTGTTTTATTTCAACAGCACTTAGTTTTATCCTTGGCAGGGTAAGAACCTCCAAATCGTATTTTCCAACAATATATTTTTCGGTTTTTCCGAATTCGTGAACGTTTAATGTTTTCATTTCGCCGGATTTGCGGACGACCGTTGTCGGGTAGTATTTGCTGATAGGACCATCCAATTCCAGTTTTAAATAACCCTGAGGTGCATCAACAGGAATTATATTGTGTTTCCCTCTTGTAATAGTGATATCGTTTTTTTCGACAGGAGGAATGGTGTGAACCGTTAGATTGTAAGTCACGTCGGGATTTAAAACCAAAGTATCCGGATTACCTCTGTGATTAATAGTGTGCAGATAATTATATTTTATTTGTTTGGTATTCGCGTCGTAAAAAGTCATATTTACGTCTGTTTCCGTTGGTTTTTTAAGAATATCCAATAAATCAACCTGCACTGTTGTTTGCGAAATAGCTTCAGTCAACACAAGCGATAATACGTCACCAAAATTAGCCTCATTACTGACGTCATAAAATTTCCCCATGCACCCGAAAACATCTGCAAACTTCACATCAAGACCAACACCAATTACAAAAGGGCGGATAAAAATTCCTTTTTTCTGCAAAGCAATTGAAACTTCGCAGGGATTTCCGTCGCATTCCTCAATCCCATCAGTGATTAATATAACAATGTTTCTGCAATTGGAACAAGGTGTAAAATCAGCTGCGCATTCGCCAAGCGAATAGGCAATAGGGGTGGTACCTGTCGGCTCAAGTTTGAGAATCCGTTGTTTTATTTTGACTGCGTTCTCTTTTGTATTTCCAAACGGAACTTCAAGTTTAGAATCTTTGCAATTTCTTTCTTTAAAAAATGTGGTGTGCCCGTAACAACGCAATGCCAATTCCAGGTTCGGAAGATTTTTCAGGCTATCTAAAAATTTCCCCATTACTTTTTTAGCCACTTCAATTTTTATATTGCTGTTCCATGGCGCGTACATACTATACGAATCATCGAAAATAAAAAGAATGCGATTGGTTGGTTGTGCCTTCAGCGTGAGCAAGAAAAAATAAAAACTAAGACAAAGAACTTTGATAAGATTTCTCAAAACAAAATTCTTAATTCTTAATTCTAAATGCTTCATTCTCTAATAATCCCCGATTGTTTCTTCAAGTTGTGCAAGTGCTGTTTTCAGTTGCTCATCGTTAGGTGCTTTGCCATGCCATTTGTGAGTGCCCATCATGTAATCAACACCAAAACCCATTTCTGTTCTCAATAGAATCATAACGGGTTTTCCTTTGCCAAGATACGATTGGGCGTTTTTTATTCCGGCAATAACCTTTTCCAGATCATTCCCTTCTGCAACTTCTAAAGTCTGCCACCCAAATGCTTCAAACTTTGCTTTTAAATTTCCTAATGATAAGATATTATCCACATCACCATCAATTTGTCTGCCATTATAATCAACCGCAGCAATATAATTATCTACTTTGTTAGCAGCAGCAAACATAGCAGCTTCCCAAATTTGCCCTTCCTGTAGTTCGCCATCACCATGCAGACTATAAACAATATTTTTATCACCATTTAATTTTTTTGTTAATGCTGCCCCTATAGCAACACTCATTCCTTGTCCGAGCGAACCACTTGCAACCCGCACACCAGGCAAATGTTCATGTGTTGTTGGATGTCCTTGCAGACGTGTATTTAATTTTCTAAAGGTTTTTAATTCATCAACCGGAAAATAACCGCTGCGAGCTAATACACTATAGAAAACCGGAGAAATATGTCCGTTACTCAGGAAAAACAAATCTTCCCCTTTACCATCCATCGCAAAAGCTTCAGGCTTATGTTTCATAATATGGCTATAGAGCGCTACAAAATATTCAACGCAACCCAGCGAACCACCGGGGTGACCTGAGTTAACCGCATGAACCATGCGGACTATGTCGCGACGAACTTGTGTACAGAGTTTTTTTAGTTGGGCAATATCAGCCATGTTAAGGGGGATTTTGGGCAAAAATAGTATTTGAAACAAGGCGTTTAAATTAATGTTGAAAATATACACCTGATGTTAAAAACTAAGTTTATTCAAGATATTAACAAAATTCCCCTTTAGCCTCGGCGTTTGTTATATTTGCAGGTTTTATAAGAGTCAAAAACCAGAATTTTCATTTATGGCCTTAAAGTGCGGAATTGTAGGATTGCCAAATGTCGGGAAATCAACCCTTTTTAATTGTTTGAGTAATGCTAAGGCCCAGGCGGCTAATTTCCCATTTTGTACCATCGACCCCAATGTTGGGACTATAACCGTACCCGATGAGAGGCTAACTAAGCTATCAGACCTTGTAAAACCGCAAAATATTGTTCCAACTACTGTTGAAATTGTTGATATCGCAGGTTTAGTTAAGGGCGCCAGTAAGGGAGAAGGATTGGGAAATAAATTTTTAGGAAACATCCGTGAGTGTAATGCGATTTTGCATGTACTGCGTTGTTTTGATGATCCGAATGTAATTCATGTTGATGGTTCTGTTAATCCGGTTCGCGATAAAGAAATTATTGATACTGAATTGCAATTAAAAGATTTGGAAAGTGTTGAAACGAAAATTAAAAAATACGAGAAGCTTGCTAAAAGCGGCGCAGATAAAGAAGCAGTAAAAACATACAATACCCTTTTAAAAGTGAAAGGAACATTAGAGTCAGGAACATCAGCACGTGCTTGTGAGCTTGAGGAAAACGAATTACCATTTATTGAAGATTTACATTTACTAACGGTTAAACCGGTGATGTATGTTTGTAATGTAGATGAAGCTTCAGCCAAATCAGGAAACAAATATGTGGATGCAGTTCGTGAAGCAGTTAAAGCTGAGAATGCAGAACTACTGGTGATCACTGCTCAAATGGAAAGTGAAATTGCATCGCTTGAAACTTACGAAGAGAAACAGATGTTTCTTCAGGAGATGGGATTGGATGAGCCGGGCGTAAATAAATTAATTAAAACAGCATACAAGTTACTTAGTCTGCAAACTTATTTTACCTGTGGTGTAAAAGAAGTCCGTGCCTGGACAATCACAAAAGGAATGAAAGCACCGGAAGCCGCAGGAGTAATCCATACTGATTTTACAAAAGGATTTATTAAAGCAGAAGTTATAGGTTACGATGATTTTATTACTCTTGGCTCCGAAGCAGCATGCAGAGATGTAGGTAAATTACGTATTGAAGGAAAAGAATATACAGTGAATGATGGAGATGTGATGCACTTTAGGTTTAATGTTTAATTGTTTCTAGGTTTCTTGTTTCTGGCGAAAGAGTTTTCCAACCAGGAACAAGAAACTAGGAACCAGAAATAAGTAATATGAAAAATCACGAAATAGATTACAAAATTTCAGGAGAAGAGTTACAATGCGTAGAAATTGAACTCGATCCACAGGAGGCAGTTATTGCTGAGCCCGGCAGTTTTATGTACATGACCGAAGGGATTGAAATGGCCACCATGTTTGGCGATGGAAATAACCAAGGCGGTTTCATGGGGAAATTATTTACCGCGGGTAAACGTTTGTTAACGGGCGAAAATTTATTCATGACAGTTTATACAAACACTTCAAACCAAAAACGCCAGGTAACATTTGCAGGACCATACACCGGAAAAATTATTCCAATGGATCTTTCGAAGCTTGGAGGAAAAATTATTTGTCAGAAAGATAGTTTTCTTTGCGCAGCAAAAGGAGTTGACATAGGTATTGAATTCCAAAGGAAATTAGGAACCGGTTTGTTTGGTGGAGAGGGTTTCATCATGCAAAAACTGGAAGGTGATGGAATGGCATTTGTTCATTCTGGTGGATATATCATTGAAAGAGATTTGCAAGCCGGAGAATTACTAAAAGTAGATACTGGTTGTTTGGTGGGATTTACACAGACTGTAAATTACGATATACAATTGGTGAAGGGCGTGAAGAATGTAATTTTTGGTGGTGAAGGCATGTTTTATGCTACATTACGCGGACCGGGAAAGATTTGGTTACAGTCTTTACCGATTAGCCGTTTAGCAGGAAGAATCCTTTCCTACGGAGGCGGAAGAAGAAAAGAAGAAGGAAGTATTTTAGGCGGATTAGGAAATTTACTAGATGGAGATTAATTATTTCTGGTTTCTAGTTTCTGGTTTTGAAATCGGATAACAAGAAACACAGAAACATATAACAAGAAACACAGAAACCAGAAATAACAAATGGCAAAAGAAAAAGGCAGTTACGACGAAGACAGTATAAAATCCCTCGACTGGAAAGAGCATATCCGTATGCGTCCCGGTATGTATATTGGGAAATTAGGAGATGGTTCCGCTTTTGATGATGGTATTTATGTTCTCATCAAAGAGGTAATGGATAACTGCATCGATGAGTTTATGATGGGAGCCGGAAAGAAGATTGATGTCAGTGTAAAGGATGGTGTGGTTTCAATTCGTGATTATGGCCGCGGTATTCCGTTGGGAAAAGTTGTGGATGTAGTATCGAAAATAAATACCGGTGGTAAATACGATAGCGAAGCGTTTAAAAAATCAATTGGTTTAAATGGAGTAGGTAGTAAAGCCGTTAATGCTTTATCAAATAGTTTTAAAGTTTCTTCTTTCCG
>JAHEYE010000057.1 GCA_023251695.1 Sphingobacteriaceae bacterium
TTGAAAATACCGACAAGAATTGCGAAACCTTTGGAACTCCCGGATTTTTTAGTGTTGAATTCTATTTCCAACCGGAAAATGGAAAATTTTATGACAAACTTTGTCCTGCACCCGTAACACCAAAGTATTTAATAAAAGAATACAATGCCAAGCATGTCCGAGAGGATGAATTATTGTACACTAATAAGTCACAAACATTTTTAAGAGGGTTCATTATATCGTTGTCATTAGGGTTTTTGGCTGGATGGCAATTATTCAAAACCTTGTTTATGCCAAAAATGAGTCCTGCCATTTCCAATGCATTTACACACATGGATAATCACTCAGAGTTAACGGTTGAAAATAAAAATCTGAATGATAAAGAAAATGGTTTACAGATTGGATTTACTATTGAAGAAATGTCGACACGGGTTGAATCTTTATTAAGAAGTATTGGATTAGCCTCAGGATTTGCCCCGTTAATCTATGTTATAGCACATGGATCGAGCAGTGCAAATAATCCTCACCATAGTGCACACGATTGTGGGGCTTGCAGCGGTCGACCGGGTTCGGTAAACGCTAAAGTATTTGCACATATGGCTAATCATCCAAAAGTCAGAGACCAATTAAAATCAAAAGGAATAGAAATCCCAACTACAACACAATTTATTGGCGCTTTACATGATACAGCAGCCGATCAGATAGGATATTACGACCAACAAATCCTATCGCAAGCCAACAGTATTCTTCATCTGAAAAATAAAGAAGCCTTTGAAAAAGCACTGGACCTAAACGCTAAGGAAAGATCGAGACGGTTTGCCTCAATAAAAACAAAAAACAGCCTGAAGAAAGTTAGAAGAGCCATTTTACAACGCTCTGTATCTATGTTTGAACCCAGGCCTGAATTAGGTCATGGAACTAATTCACTTTGCATTGTTGGAGAAAGGAACCTGACAAAAGGTTTGTTTCTCGACAGGAGAGCTTTCATGAACTCGTATGATTACAGAACTGACCCGAACGGAGAAATTTTAACCGGTGTAATGAAACCGATTGGTTTAGTTTGCGGCGGTATTAACCTTGAATATTATTTTTCACGCGTAGATAATTACAAATTAGGTGCGGGAACAAAGCTTCCGCATAATGTTATGGGACTTTTTGGTGTTGCCAATAGCAGTGATGGTGATTTACGGCCCGGATTACCTGTGCAGATGATTGAAGTACATGATCCTGTCCGATTATTGGTGGTGGTTGAACATTTTCCTGAGATAGTTTTAAAGACCATTAAATCTAACCATGAAATGTACGAATGGTATTCAAACGAATGGATACATATTGTTGCATTGCATCCTGAAACAAATGAGTTTTACTTTTTAAAGAATGGTGAATTTATTATTTACAAAACATCAAATAATGAGGTCGCAACTCTAAGCAATACAGAACACCTGATTGAAAAAGCTCAGGAAATGGAGACTAATTATATTGTAGATGCGACTCAGGAAAATTTACCAGTTTATATTATAAAATAATATTATGGAACACTTTCTTCAATTTTTTATACTTATACCCTTAATTGGATTTCTTGCCAGCCTTATTATTCCTAGGAAAAACGAAAAGGGAATTTCGCTTATTGCTATTTCGACCGCCTCAATCCAGCTTTTATATGCCTTGTCATTTTTTATATACTGGTTAACTAACGGGCATATAGTTTTAGATAACAAGGTGCTTGTTATTTATCATTCTCAAAGTGCCGAATTCTTTCTTGATTTATTTTTTGATAAAGTCACTGCCGTTTATTTAATAACGGGAAGCTTTCTTGCCCTATTGGTTACCGTTTTTAGTAAGTATTATATTCACCGCGAAAGTGGTTTCAAGAGATTCTTCAACACGCTTTTGTTTTTCTTTTTAGGTTATAATTTAGTTATTAGCGGTGGGAATTTTGAAACCCTTTTCATTGGTTGGGAATTCCTAGGTATATCTTCATTTCTTTTAATAGCATTTTACCGCGACCGCTATTTACCTGTTAAAAATGGCTTTAAGGTTTTTACTGTATACCGTTTAAGTGATATCTGTCTTATACTTGCTATTTGGTTGAATCATCATCTTTGGTCTGAAGGCTTTACATTTTCAAACTTCAACGATTCAGTATTAATGAATAACTTATTTCAAAATCACCAGATACAGGTTATATCCATTTCATTATTGATTTTTATAGCTGCCTGCGTCAAATCTGCCCAGCTTCCTTTTTCATCATGGCTACCCCGGGCAATGGAAGGTCCTACTTCATCGAGTGCGATTTTTTATGGTTCTCTTTCTGTTCATCTTGGTGCATTTATATTATTACGCACCTATCCCTTATGGGAAAGTTTAGTATTTATTAAGCTTATTATTATTTGCGGAGGCGCCATTACAGGTTTTGTGGCAACCAGTATTGCAAGAGTGCAACCTACTGTAAAAACTCAAATAGCCTACGCCTCGGTTGCCCAAATAGGATTGATATTTATTGAAATTGCGCTCGGACTTCATACTCTGGCACTTATTCACTTTTCAGGAAATGCGCTTTTAAGAACGTATCAATTACTTGTTTCACCTTCAGTTTTAAATTACCTGATTCATCACCAATTCTTCAATTTTTCAAAACCGGAACTGAAAAAAGAAACAGGAATCATAAAAAAATTAAAAAACACGATCTATGTTTTAGGTGTTAAAGAATGGAATCTGGATTCCTTTATGTTCCGCTATTTATGGATGCCCCTTAAGAAAACAGGAAATCTGTTTAGCTTTATTAACGTAAGAATCACACTCTTTTTATTGGTTCCAGCTTATGGCGTTAGTTTGATTTATTTAATGTGTTATCCGGATTTTTCTGAAAAAACCAGTTCTTATTTGTCTCTATTGTTTGCTGCCCTTGCTTTAATAATGGCATTACGATCATTTACAGAAAGGAAAAATGCGCTATTTTCATGGCTTTTACTTTTTTTAAACAGCCTTTGGATAAACCTTTCCGTTTCTGTTAACAATGATTATTCACTTAGCGAATCCTCGCTTTATCTTGCAGGTATTCTTTTATCTGCATTTGTCGGTGTTATTTGTCTGAATAAGATGCGCAAATTAGAAGCTCCTGCATTGGACCGGTTTCATGGCCATTCCTATGAATATCCAATTACAGCATTTGTCTTTTTACTTTCATGCCTTGGTATTTCAGGTTTTCCTGTTACCACCGCCTTTATCGGACAAGATATTATTTTTGCACATATTTCAGAACACCAGATACCGCTTGTTCTTATTACCTCATTAGCTGTTCTAATTTGTGGCATTGCATCCATCCGTATTTATGCAAGAGTTTTCCTTGGTCAGCATGTTAAAAATTATCATGAAATAGCTTTCAAATCATCGTAATTAAAGATTACTTTTGTATACAATGAAACTTAAAAAAATAGGGATATCCACAATCAGTTTTCTTCTTTTAACTGCTTTTGTTGGCTGCATAAGCCTGGAAATCCTATTTTCCTCTCCTGACCACCAACATACGCTTAAAGAATTTTCTACTCATAAAACAAATGGCCCCGATTTTACTTTTCTTTTTGAGGAAGATGAAGATAATGACGATTCAGATGATTTTGTATTCTTTTTAAACTCATGCGACCTTCATAAATTAATTACCATTGAGTTAAGAAATTTTTCAGTTTCACTTTATAAAATAACTGGAAGTTTTCTTTCTTTAAAAAATCCTTTATTCATTCTGAATAGGGTAATTAGATTGTAGTTTCTTTTATCTCCTGTTCGCTTAAAAGAAACTTCTAAAACTAATTTTATGAAATCAAAAGACTTTTCGTCGGCTACTCCGGTATCTGATACTTTACAAACTAAAAAATACATTCCTGCCGATGGATTTGCAGGTTTGAAAGAAAATTTTAAAGCGGATTCGCTTTCAGGCTTTCTCGTTTTTTTATTAGCCATGCCTTTAAGCTTAGGTATTGCAAAAGCCTCCGATTTTCCGCCAATTTTCGGATTGGTAACCGCAATAATTGGTGGTCTGGTTGTCAGTTTTTTTTCGGGCTCGCGTCTTTCTGTGAAAGGGCCTGCAGCCGGATTAATAGTAATTGGGAGCGGTTCAGTTGCTGCATTTGGAGGTGGCGAGCTTGGCTGGCATCTAACTTTAGGTGCCATAGTTGTTGCCGGTATTATCCAAATTTTATTTGGTGTTTTAAAGCTTGGTAAATTAGCCGACTTTTTTCCCGGTGCTGCAGTACATGGTATGCTTGCAGCTATTGGCATAATTATTATGTCGAAACAAATCCACACTTTACTTGGGATTGATCCGAAAATGTTAAAAGGGAAAGAACCAATGGAACTAATTTCCATGATTCCGGAAAGTATTATGCACGAAAATGCACATATTGCCGAAATAGGTATCACTTGCTTACTTTTAATGATTGCATTCAGTTTTATCAAGCATCAAAAAATCAAAAGAATTCCGGCTCCTTTAGTTGTATTAATAATTTCGATTCCACTGGCAATTGTTCTTCATATTAAAACGGAAGGTACTGTTGCTAATTTTGCATTGGTTAAAATCGGGAGCATTTTTGAAGCTTTTAGTACCGGCATTATTAAGGCAGACTTTTCAGGTGCTGTAAATAATTTTGCTTTATTTGCCGAATATGTAGTGTTATTTGCATTAATCGGTAGTCTTGAATCTTTACTCACTGCAAAAGCTATCGATAATGTCGATCCATTTAAGCGGAAATCTGATTTTAATAAAGATTTAAAGGCCGTTGGAATAGGGAATATTTTAGCAGGCCTGTTAGGTGGCCTTCCCATGATAAGTGAAGTAGCAAGAAGTTCTGCTAATGTTGCGAATGGAGCTAAAACACGATGGGCTAATTTTTTTCATGGTTTATTTTTATTATTTGCGATCTTATTAGCTGTACCAATAATTGAATTAATACCAAATACCGCTTTAGCCGCAATGCTTGTTTTTGTGGGTTTCAGGTTAGCACATCCAAAAGAGTTCATTCACATGTATCACATAGGTAAAGAACAGCTACTTGTTTTTGTTACTACAATAATTTTAACCCTTACTACCGATTTATTAATTGGAGTTGGGTCGGGAATTCTGCTAGAAATAATTATTAACCTGTTTAACGGAACACCAATTAGGCAATTGTTTAAAACTACTGTTACAGTAACTGAAACTGAAAATAATGTTGTATTACATGCAGATGATGCTCTGGTGTTTTCAAATATTTTGGGATTTAAAAAACAATTTCAAAAAATTCCGACAGGTAAGCACCTTACCGTTAACGTAGCTAAAGCCAAAATAGTTGATCATACTTCTATTATGACCTTGAACAGTTTAACTGAAAGCTACAAACAATCGGGCGGTACTGTAAAAGTTACCGGCTTCGAAAACCATCGTCAGCTTTCAAAAGCACCGACATCAACACGTATTCTGAAATTGAGTTAAACTCAAACAAAACTTGCTTTCCCCGGATTATAACTATCTTTAGTCGAAATATAAAATTGACCCGGGCTTAAGCAAAACATTTTAAAAAAATCAGAATCATGAAATTGAAACTCATAGTATGCTGTGTATTTATATCACTGATGGCTGTATCACAAACAAAAGATTCATTGACAGTTTTAACTGCAACTTTACAACCCCCGAAAAAAGAAAAAAATGCACTCAAATTTAATCTTAATGAGGATGGCTCACATTATTTCCAAGCCATATTTTTAAATCAAATTTGGTTGCGCTATAACGAAAGCAATGATGGCACTACCCTTTTTAATAAAACTTCACCAAATACTTTTGATATAGGATTACGAAGAACGCGCGTTCAGTTAATCGGTCAAATTACCGACCGGACTTTTGTTTATTTCCAATTCGGACAAAATAATTTCAACAATGCTTATAATTATAACGGTAACCGAAAAATAGCAGCTTTTTTTCACGATGCTTTGTGCGAATTTAATCTTGCAAAGAAAAACCAATTGAAATTGGGTGGCGGTTTAACGGTTACGAATGGTCTATCGCGTTTTTCACAACCTTCTGTGGGCAGCATTATGACTCTTGATGTTCCGGTTATTTTTCAATATTCAGTTGATCAGATTGATCAGTTTGACAGAAGGCTTGCCGTTTATGCCCGGGGACAAATTGGCAAATTGGATTACAGAGTGTATATGTCAAACCCATTTCCGATTTCATCTAATGGTGCCACACCACCTTCTCTTAGTAAAAATGCCCAGTTTGTAAACCCCAATGCTTTTCCTAACGGTCAGGGTCCGGGTATCAGTAATCAATACGGAGGTTATTTCGCTTATAATATCTTCGAGAATGAAACGCATACCACGCCATATATGCCGGGAACTTACCTTGGAACAAAAAAAATCTGGAACATTGCCTTTGGCGGAATCTATCAGCAAAATGCAACCTGGTTTTTAAAACAGGACACCAGCGGTGCATATAAAGACACTGTCTTTGCCAATATGATACATTTTAGCGTTGAAACATTTTTAGATATGCCAATAAACAAAGATAAAGGAACTGCGGTGAATTTTTTTGCCGGATATTGTAACGCAAATTATGGGCACAATTATTTACGCTATAACGGTATTATGAATCCGGCTACAGCATCCACTGCCACTAATATGGTTCAATCCAACGCATACGGAAACGCGTTTCCAATGTTTGGAACAGGACAGGTTGCTTATGCACAGTTTGGTTTTTTGCTTCCTAAAAAATTACTAGGGACTGATAACGGCCAATTGATGCCTTTTGTAAGTGCCCAATATGCGGACTACGAGGCCTTGCAACATAAAGGGATGTTATTATTTGATGCCGGATTAAACTGGTTAATAAAAGGCCATAATTCTAAAATATCAATTGACTACCAAAACCGTCCAACCTATTATTTCGACAATAAGGGGGACGTGCAGAATGGAAGCCGGAAAAGCTGTTTCATATTACAGTATCAAATACTTATATAAAAACCTGAATATTGGGTATTTCTTTAATTAACAAAAAATAAACTTTTAGGTTTAAAAAAATAGTTTAGATTTGTAATTAGTGATAAAGAAACATCAATATATCTTTCTTTTTGTTTTCCTGGCGAGCATGTTGTTTACCATGTTTCAGTACCTTCCTGTTCTTGAAGACGAAGTTCAGGTTACTAAATCTTTAGAAAAAAAATCGGATAGTCCCTCCGGTGAGGATGACAGTGCTGATGACGATTCCGGTGATGATGAAAACGATTCAGATGAATTGTATAATCATGTTTCAGAAAGCAACTTTAATTTACTTTCCACCTTTTCAAAATTCAATAGATATAAGGAAAACTATCGTTGTTTAGTTTTCAATATCAATACCCCTCCTCCCAAAGTTTAAATTAAGCCATCTAAGTTTTCTTTTCGGAAACTTAAAATTCAATTTTTTATTATTTGGTTTAATTTTTCATTTTCATGAATTCAAAAAATATCATTCCGGATATTAAGGCCGGAATTGTGGTGTTCCTCGTAGCGCTTCCGCTATGCTTAGGAATAGCCCTCGCCTGCAAAGCGCCCTTATTCTCAGGTCTTTTAGCAGGCATTATTGGGGGAATAGTTGTGACCACATTCAGCGGTTCAGCATTAAGCGTAAGTGGTCCGGCGGCCGGACTTACGGCTATCGTCTTAAGTTCAACCGCCACGCTAGGTTCCTTTGAAGTTTTTGTTGCTGCAGTAATATTTGCGGGAATTATACAGGTGGCATTTGGAATCCTGAAAGCCGGAAATATCGGAAGCTACATCCCCAACGCCGTAATTAAAGGCATGCTCGCTGGTATTGGTATTATTCTCATCATCAAACAAATTCCACATTTGGTGGGTTATGATAAAGATCCGGAAGGTGACTTTGATTTTTTGCAGTCTGACGGACATAATACATTTTCAGATTTACTTTATATGCTAAATTACATTTCACCCGGAGCGATAATAGTGGCGGCGGTGTCGTTTTTTGTTCTTTTTATTGCAGATATGGAATTTTATAAACGCGATAAGGTTTTATCTTTTATTCCAGGCCCCGTACTAGCAGTTGGATTCGGTATTTTACTTAACATTTCCTTCTCAAAATGGGATAATCAATTTATTAATATTGATCCGGAACATCTGGTTAATTTACCTATTATAAAGAATTTCGGCGAATTTACTTCCATTCTGGTCACACCTGATTACAGCCAAATTCTTACCATAAAATTCTGGGTCGTTGTGTTTACAATTGCAATTGTTGCGAGTCTTGAATCACTGTTAAGTGTAGAAGCCACTGATAAACTGGATCCTAAAAAAAGAAATTCAAACTCTAACAAAGAATTGTTAGCCCAAGGCTTAGGTAATATCTTTTGTGGTTTGGCAGGGGCATTACCTGTAACATCAGTAATTGTAAGAAGTTCGGCCAATATACACGCGGGCAGTAAATCAAAACTCTCTACAATTATTCATGCCCTTTTGCTGCTAGTTTGTATCCTCGCGTTACCTAATGTATTAATGCTCATCCCTAATGCTTCGCTGGCAGCAATTTTAATAGTCATCGGTTACAAACTAGCCAAACCATCATTATTCAAGCATTATTTTTATAAAGGCAACGATCAGATTATTCCGTTTGTTGTTACTATCCTGGTCATGATTTTGACTGATTTATTAAAAGGGGTAACCGCCGGACTGATTATTTCAGTAATATTCATCATCCGTTCTAATATCAAATCTTCATTCGATACTGCAACGGAAATTATAGATACCAAACCACATCATTTAATCAAACTCCCTCAACATGTTACTTTTTTTAATAAGGGTTTTTTAGTGAGGTATCTAAAAGATATCAAACCTGAAAGTAATTTAATTATTGATGGTTCTATTAACAGGACCTTTGACAATGATGTTAAAGAAGTTTTAACTGAATTTATTAAGGCAGGAAAAGAAAAACAAATTGAAATAAAGCTCATTAATTTTAATTTATAACCTTATTTTTATAGAATGGAAAATATCGAAAATAGTTACACACGATTATTAGAAGGGAATAAACTTTTTGCAAATTCAAAAACATTTAACGATCCGGAGTATTTCAAAAAACTTTCGCTCGGGCAGGCCCCTGAATATTTATGGGTAGGTTGTAGCGACAGCCGTGTTCCTGCTAACGAAATTACCAGTACCAAAAGCGGCGAAATATTTGTTCACCGCAATGTGGCCAATCTGGTAGTGCATACGGATATTAATTTATTAAGCGTCATTGAATACGCCGTCAATTATTTAGGCGTAAAGCATATTATTGTCTGCGGTCATTATGGCTGTGGTGGGGTGAAAGCTGCTATGAGTAATGATTTACATGGTTTTGTAGATAACTGGCTGGTTAATATTAAAAACGTTTACAACAAACACGAGAAAGAGCTTTTGGGAATAACAGAAATAGATAAACGTGAAGACCGTTTGGTTGAATTAAACGTGATTGAACAGGTACGTAATGTTGCTAAAACAACCATCGTTCAACAAGCCTGGAAAAAAAGGTCACTTCACATACACGGATGGGTATATGGGATTAACAGTGGCCTGATAACCGATCTTTGCTGTATACACGACGAACAGGAAGATATTGAAACCATTTACCGTTATAAAATTTAACGTTAAATCGTTTTTTAACTTGTTAGGAATTTGTAATTTTAAGAGGCGGCAAAACCGCCTCTTTTTTATGACACGTAAGGAGTTCATTGCACAGGTAGGAATAAACGCGGCGATTTTGTTGGCCCCGGCATGCATAACCGGATTAAGCAGCTGTAAAAAGAAAAAAGAAGAAAAACCAAGATCCGTTGATTTTACGCTTGACATTTCTACCGGACCCCTTGCAAGTAATGGTGGCGCATTGATAAATGACGGGGTTATAGTGGCGCGTTCGACAAGCGGGGAATTTATTGCCATTGATTCGGCATGTACCCATGAAGGAACTAATATTAATTATGTTTCTACCACTCATTCTTTCAAATGTCCTAACCACGGGGCTACATACGATGCCAATGGAAATGTAACTACAGGGCCAGCCGTAAAATCGCTTACCTCTTATCATTGCACCTTAAGCGGCAGCTCATTACAGGTTTTCTCATAATTTCAAAAATTAATTCATTTTTTAGCGTTTCCTTTTTTACTTTTGGGTAAATTATGTAATCATGAAAACAGCATTAATTACAGGAAGCACCAGCGGTATCGGATTAGGCATTGCACGCGAATTCGCGAAAACAAAACAATACAATATTGTATTTAACGGATTAGAAGTTAACGGCCAGGAAATAGCCGATGGCATAGGAAAAGAATTTGGTATCGGCGTGATGTTTTCAAACGCAAATATGCTTAAGCCTGAAGAACTCCGTAAAATGGTTGATGATGCCGTTGCGAAATTTGGCAAAGTTGATGTTTTAATAAATAATGCAGGAATCCAACATGTTTCACCCATTGAAGATTTTCCTGAAGATAAATGGAATGCAATTATTGCAATTAATCTTACTTCCGCTTTTCATTTAACTAAAGCCGTATGGAAAGGAATGAAAGAACGCAAATTCGGACGCATCATTAATATTGCTTCTGCTCATGGATTAGTTGCATCAGAATTTAAAAGTGCTTACGTTGCCAGTAAACATGGCATTGTCGGTTTTACAAAAACAATTGCATTAGAAGGTGCCCCATTTAACATTAACGCAAATGCTATTTGTCCGGGTTATGTAAAGACCCCCCTAGTAGAAAAACAAATTGCCGATCAGGCTAAAGCGCATAATATGAGTGAGGCTGATGTGGTAAATAAAGTGATGTTATATAAACAAGCGGTTAAGGATTTTGTTTCCTTGGAAACATTAGGACAAACAGCTTTATTACTGGCATCAGATCATGCATCAACTATCACTGGAACAGCAATACCTGTCGACGGCGGCTGGAATGCACAATAAATTTTTAGAGCCTCTATGAAATTACTTCTTTATTACGTAAAAAAACACAAGGGCTTATTAGTTCTCGCGCTTGTACTAGCCACTATTAACCAGTGCTTTTCTTTGTGTGATTCCATCATTACAGGTAAATTAATTAACAATTTCGGTGACGCGCACAACAAATACGGTGGGGATTTTTCAAAATTCACAAGCGACATTCTGTTTTTCTTCGGTTTATCTATTGGTGCCGCTATGGTATCTCGCATTGCTAAAAATTTTCAGGATTATTTTACCAATATTGTTATTCAACGTAGCGGAACAAACATGTATACCGATGGTATTAAGAAAGCGCTCTCCCTTCCCTATCAGGATTTTGAAGACCAACGCAGCGGCGAAACATTAGGAAAACTACAAAAAGTAAAAACGGATACAGAAAAGTTCATTACGCTTTTTATTTCACTGATATTTCAATCTATAGTAGGACTCGGGTTCGTTATTGCTTACGCCGTTCATATCCATTGGTTATTAGGACCAATATTTCTGGCAACAGTTCCTGTTATTGGTTTTATTTCCTCCTTTCTTGGTAAAAAAATTAAAACGGTTTCAAAAAAAATATTACAGGAAACAACACAACTTGCCGGCGCTACAACTGAATCTTTACGGAATATTGAGTTGGTAAAAAGTTTAGGCCTCACCGATCAGGAAGTAAAACGTCTTAACAACACCACTATAAAAATATTAGGACTTGAATTAAAAAAAGTACGTTTCATCCGCAGTCTGGGTTTTATTCAGGGTACTACAGTTCATTTAATGCGCACATCACTTGTATTTGCCTTGTACTGTTTTGTGTTTAATGATATTATTAAAGTGGGAGATTTAATTACGCTCATGTTCTTCTCCTTTTTTGTTTTTAATCCTATGCAGGAATTGGGTAATATGATTACCGTTTACAATGAAACAAAAGTGAGCATGGATAATTTTGAAAAATTAGTGAATTCAAAATCCGAACCGGTTCCTGAACATCCCGCTCCCATAGGTGTTATCAATAATTTAGAGTTCAATAAAGTAACTTTCAAACATCAAAGCACTGCCAGCTATGCCGTAAAAGATATTTCCTTTAAAATAAAAGCCGGAGAAACAATCGCCTTCGTAGGACCAAGCGGAAGTGGTAAAACAACTTTAGTAAAATTATTAGTTGGATTGTACCGACCCGTTGAAGGTTCGGTATTTTACAATAACATCAATGTAAATGATGTTAACCTCGATGAAGTGCGCCGCCAATTAGGATTTGTAACACAGGATGCACAATTATTTTCGGGAACTATCATGGATAATTTACTATTCGTTAAGCCAACGGCATCAGAAAAGGAAATTTTAGAAGTACTTAATAAAGCTGCTTGTCAGAATTTATTAATGCGCGCCGAAAAAGGAATTCATACTACTATTGGTGAGGGTGGCATAAAAGTATCGGGTGGTGAAAAACAACGTTTGTCCATTGCCCGTGCTTTATTACGCCAACCTAAATTGGTTGTTTTTGACGAGGCCACTTCTGCTTTAGATTCATTAACCGAAGAAGAGGTTACAAAAACCATAAGGGATATTTCTTCGAAACAAGACCAGATAACTATACTTATTGCCCACCGTCTCTCTACTATTATGCATGCCGACCGTATTTATGTTTTAGAACAAGGAAATATGATTGAGCAGGGAAAACATGAAGATTTATTGGCTGAAAAGGGTCTTTATTATGCTATGTGGCGACAACAGATTGGTGAGAGAAAGAAAGAGGTTGCTATTTAAATTTTAATTACTAATTTTAGGTTTCAAATGGCTGTAAAACCAAGGGTAATATCTGAAGGCAAACAATTTGAAGTAACTATTTTAAGGTTATGTCATCAGTTGATTGAAATCCACAACGATTTTAAAGATTCGGTTATTATTGGCTTGCAGCCGCGTGGTATTTATTTAGCGAACCGCATTAGTGCTGAACTACGCAAAATATTAAAAAACAAAAAAATCAATTGCGGTAACCTCGACATTACTTTTTACCGTGATGATTTCCGTAAAAAAGAATTAATTCCAAACAGTACCACTATTGATTTTATTATTGAAGATAAAAATGTGATTATGGTAGATGATGTGCTTTTCACAGGCCGTACCATCCGCGCCGGATTAGATGCCATGTTAGCTTTTGGCCGCCCTAAGGACGTAGAATTATTAGTATTAGTAGACCGTCGCTTTTCCCGTAATGTTCCTATCCAAGCCAAATACACAGGAATAGTAATTGATTCTATCGAAAGCCAGAATGTGAAAGTGGAATGGAAAGAATTGGATGGTAAAGACCGCATTACACTTTTAAATAAATAAAATGCGCCCTGCACAAGGAACCTACCCCGCTTTTTTAGAAACTTACATTTCAAAAGCAAAAGAAGACACTATTTTAAAAGCTTTAGAAGCGAATACAACGCAATTAAATCACTTCTTAAAATCAATACCTGAAGATAAAGCTGACTACGCTTATGCGCCCGGTAAATGGACCATCAAACAATTGATCATTCATATTTCGGATGCAGAGCGTATTTTTAGTTACCGCGCCTTACGTTTTGCAAGGGGCGATGAGCAACAACCATTGCCTTTTGAAGAAGATGATTACGCAGCTAATTCAAATGCAGATAAGCGCAGTTTAAGCTCGGTTATTGAAGAACTTCTGGCAGTCCGCAAAGCCACAACTCTTTTATTTGAAAGTTTTGATGAGACTGCCCTTAACAGAACCGGAAACACCTCAAAAGGAAAAGTTACGGTAAATGCTATCGGCTACGCTATTTGCGGGCATGCTGCGCATCATGTTGGTGTGGCGAAAGAAAGGTATCTGTAATCGGGATAGGTCTTTTCATATCATAAATGAAGTAGACTATTTTTTTAACCTGAATTCTGTTAAGGTATAAGTTTGATCTTTTATTCTATAAACGATGATGCCATCGCCTTTAATGGACTTTAAACCATAACCGGGGAAATAACACCACTCCTCGTTCCGTTCGAAGGTCTTCCTTTCCATTTTTCCATCCTTACTTAATTTCACACAAACAGGTACAGGCCCTCTTACATCACCCACATCTTTATATTCTCCAGAATCAAAATTTTCGAGTGTGTATTTGTCGAGGTTATCCGGATGATCACAATAAAAGAAATATAAAGTTCCTTCATGCTCTAAAATATCCTCGCCGTACATCGATTTTGCACCAAATTTTGGTATCACCTTAATGAACTCTCGCTTTCCGCTGTTATTAAATTTGGAAACAAAATAATCCTTTGAATAAGATTTTACATAGGTTGCGTTTTGTCCTGACGTAGATACATCGTATCTGTAATTCTGAACAACGTAATAACCGTCAGCAAGAGTAAAAGTTGCAATCACCTCCATGTTCTTTTCGGAAAATTCTACTTTTCTTGAAGAATACTTTGTTTCGATATCAGCGGGATAATATTCATAAACAATATCGCTTTTCCCAATATCCGACAAGTCAATTGTTTTACAAAATAGCCCCGTTTTCTTTTCCTTTTTACTTATTGACTCCTCAAACCTGCCAACATAATACAACACATTTCCTTTTTGAAACTCTTTTGGATAGCCAACTTCTATGTTCCGGATTCCGGCATCCAATACTTTAGACTTACTTGCTTTGGTGCTCATATTAAGCGATACTATTGTATTGCTTTTGGCTTTCGGATCATCTTTTTTAACATCGTAAGAATAACTATAGTAAAGCTGCCCGTCCTTACTTAGATAAAAAATATTCACCCAAATATTGATATTATCCACCGAACCCGGCAAATCGAACTGATTCGATTGTTTAAACGAGGGAAGATCGAATATTATCACATTTCTTTTGCACGATTCTTTCTTTGGCAACAAATTCGTAAGCACTGCGAGTTTTGACTTATCTTCTGATAATTCTATATCGAACCACATTCTTGCCTTAACCTCAGGATCTTTCTTTAATGTGTAAACTTCCTTTTTCTTAGCGGTGATTCTTCCGGTTTCCTTATCAAACAGAGTTAAATAAAGAAAAAGATTATTTTCATCTTTTAGAGAACTAAGTAAACAAATTTCCTTTTCCAGGAAATAAATACCCTCAACCTCTTCTTTTTCGCTAGGGAAATCGACCTTCGAGGAATAACGTAGCTTTAGATCATTGTCATAACGCTCTACATGATAGACTGAGCGGTTTTCGCGGGTGATGTCCTCTCTGTTAGTTTTAAACCAAACCCCATCAACATTCCTGATACCATCCAACTTGGGAAAATCCTTAAGTCCTGCTTCCTTCCCTCCGATTTCAACCACATCCTGAGAGAAGATATTTATACACCATAACAACAGTGCGCTAATTGCGAATATTTTTTTCATAAGTTAAATATACTGTTTTATTTGAACTGAAAATTTACACCCTTTCTGACAGATAATGCCCCAGTTGGCGCAGATTTATACCTTCTAAAACCCTACAAAAATTTATTTTCGCAGTTCAATTATTTTAGCTATATTTGACTTTTGAAACATCACATTGTTTCAAAAAGAATGAGCCACCTCAGTGTCAACCACCTCCTCGGAATCAAAAACATTACCAAAGCAGACATTGAATTAATTTTAAACACCGCTCAGAATTTCAAAGAAGTTATTAATCGCCCCATCAAAAAAGTACCTTCACTGCGCGATATAACTGTTGCCAATCTTTTCTTCGAAAACTCAACCCGCACCCGCTTATCTTTCGAGCTTGCTCAAAAGCGCCTAAGCGCTGATATAGTAAATTTCTCAGCCTCTAACTCTTCAGTTAAAAAAGGCGAAACCTTAGTGGATACAG
>JAHEYE010000278.1 GCA_023251695.1 Sphingobacteriaceae bacterium
GGTTGTTTTTGAAAGTTTCGGACAGATTCACAATTTATCTGTGGCTATGAATACAATTCTATATGAAGTGCTCACATCAATTTCTGGACGCGTGAAAAGGGTTTATGTTCAGGAATAGCTCCCGCAAAGACGCAGAGACCCAAAGGTTAATTGTTAAGAATTATTTTTTGTATGGAAAGTAATTTCTTATTTTCAAAAATCTTTATGAAATAAATTCCTGAAGAATAATTTTCTAAATTAATTTTCGTTTTCTCTTCTTCAATAATTCCCGACTTGATTATTTGTCCAATGCAATTATAAATTTCGTAAGAACTGTTTTCTTTTACTGTAGAGTTTAAAATAAATTCACCATAGTTCGGATTGGGAGAAATAATAATTTCTGAATTAGCTATGATATTTCCTTTTATATCTGTACAATTGTTAACAGTAACACTCAAGGAATTGCTTACACCCAGACATCCATTAACTTCACTTAGGGTCGCAGAATAAACCGTACTTATAGTAGGAGTTAAAATGTAAGTTTGCGCAAAACCTCCAATACTCCATTGTGGCCATAATGTTGTAGTACTTGTATAATTAGCTGTAAGTGTAACGGTTTGTCCGCCACAAAGAGCAATTGAAGATGCGGAAATGGTAATTGTTGGTGCAGGTGCATTAACATAACCTACAGAAACAGCCTTTGAACTACTACAACCATAGTTATTAGCGTATGTAACAGAATACGTTGTTAAAACAGTAGGACTAACCACTATTGATTGTGTTGTAGCTCCAGTACTCCATAAAACAGAAGAATAGGTTCCTGTTGAGCTTGATGTTAGATAGGCACTTTGCCCAATGCACAACCAATTTGCGCTTTGTAGTAAAGTAATTGCAGGAGATGGGAGAACATTAATAACAAAACTTGCGGTGCCCATGGCATTTAAACTATCAGTAACCGTTAGGGAAATAGTATAATTACCAACAAAATTCATTGGGACCGATACAGTATCATTATATATTGGCCAACCCACGTTCGACGGTGTGATACTCCATATCCGGTTTTTTGTTTTTGGTGTAACATCATATAAATAAAGAGGCTGAAATTGACATGGCGTAATTGTTGCGATCGAATAACTAGGCGTTAAGGTGCTTACTGTTTGATTCATTTCATAACAACCAATGTCAAGAAAAGATAAAGCGGGTAACGGTCTCGGATTTCCGTCGAGATCCCAGGGAAGAGTTGTGCTTATTGTCCCAACATTTATACAAGGAGATGTTAACTTCAAATGATAATCAAATGAAGAAACAAATTGCGGAGTTACAGAATAACAATTTATTGGCGATATAAGTGAGCTGTACTTTCTCACGTCACAAAAACTCATTGTGAACTTATTAGAACTTCCGGCATAGTAAACTTCATTGCTTGAATTATTATAAGGGTTCCAAAAAATACAATGGGTAAGAGTGTGATTCATCGACATGCTGGTGCTAGTCCAGTAAACACCGTAATAAGAAATTGCGCTAATACTTCCCGTTGAAACTGCTCTGTTGTCCACAATAGTAAGATGGGTTAAATTCCCGGAACCAGGGCCGACGGTTGCGGGCGCCAGTATTACTAATGAGGACATATTCACACTTATATTAGCAGAAAATGTATTATTAGCAATTAAACAATTAGAAAGATTTGCCGTTGAGCCAGCCCCATAAAGGAAAGCATTGAAAGAATTTGGCCCCGAAGATCCAAGGTAATTTACATTATTATTAAGTATCTTCATTTGATCCGCGAATAATCCTACAGAAAAAATTAAAGCGCCGCTTATCATATTAGTCCCTTGCGACATTATACTTACCTGATTATTTAAAACATTTATTTTATACAGAACGCTTACAGAACTACTTCCCATAAATATTATCCCACCATTGATCTTTCCGGAAGAATTGTAAACTGAATTTCCATACAAAGAACAATTCCTTAAAGTTGCCTCTTTCACTCCAAAATAAACAACACCACCCGAAAGAATTGATGCTGTATTGGAATTTACAGCATTAACATTGCAATTTGTAATCGCACATTTCTCAATAATTAACTTGGTTCCATAAGAGTAAATGCCTACTCCATTAAAAGTGGTAGTATCACTATAACCATTCACTAAACGAAAACCGCTGATCACTGTATTCGCATCAATTAGAGTGTAAGTTGAATCAATTATAGTAAAACACCTTCCAACAAAATTCGCGTCAATAAAAGTATTGCTGCTGTCGCCGGCGCTGAAAAGTTTTATGTTTTTAATTTTTGGCCAGTAAATGTTCTCTATATAGTTTCCGGGCTGAACTAAAACCGTATCGCCAATGTTACATGCGTTTAATGCGGATTGAATTGTACTATAAGTTGCAGGAACATTTCGTTTTAAAGAAAATCCGATAAAAACCAAAAAAAGAAAGGCAAGAGTAAAAAGCTTTTTCATAGCCTAGTAAAGATATAACAATTATGCTAAAAAGCAAATTCTAAACTTTCCTAAAATAAAACGGACAGAAATAAAGTTTCCTCTATAACTGCCCGCTGTTTTGACTAACCCGTAGTCAAATTTTACTTTCCTTTTTCGTTACTTACTATTTCGTCAAATTCCATGACCAGGGTTTCAACATTCATTTTAACAGGTGCCGATTCACTGAAAGCTTCACGCCACAAAATGGTCATTTCTACTTTTTGCATGTCCATTTTTTTACCGCCTTCCATCCGGTCCCATTTTAAATTAAAACTGTCGTCTTCACCTTTCATTAACATAATCGGACCTTGTGCTCCACCTAACATGCTTGTTTGTTTTACTGTTGCGTATTCATTTCCATCCGGCATTTTAACCGCAGCTTTCGATGGATCAATAAAACCAATTTTCGAACCATTGTAAGCACATTTGAATTTTACATCCGTAGCATCACTCTCTTTGTATAACTTCGTCATAGAGCATTTAAAACTTCCTGCCGAAAAATCATTGGTAGACGGCGGTAATTTAAAATCAGGAGCTGTTATTCCTTTCGAATCAGGCGAAACAGAATATAATCCATCCATCACAAAAGAATAGGTTTTCATACTGTTAAATTTATCGCCTTTCAGGTTAATGATTCTGAAATCGGAAGAATTCGGTTTTATGATAAGCACTTTTTCTTTGGCCTTCATTTCTTTTCCGTTCACTATAAATTTACTTTCCTCCGGTTTGTAAATAAGAAAATTGCCTGTTTTGTTCTCAATCTTCAATTTGAATTTTGTTTCCCCGTCGGTCGACACCGCATTGTCAACTGTAATAGTAATGTCGTCCGTTTCTTTGGTGAGGTTCTTATAATACATTTTGTCGTATTTAACCTCTTTTTCTTTTTTCTGTGCAAATGTCATGCTGCTTAACATTGAAGCGATCATGATCGTTAAAATTGTCTTTTTCATAATTATTTTTTTGGGTTAGTGATACAAAGGAAGTGCCATTGCCCGCGGAAAGCATTAAGGCTTGTTGCAAATCCATGTACTTCTGCGCATGGGGCCTAACCCGCTGTCTGTCAGAATAAGAATATTTGTATAAAGCGTTTATTTTACATGCCGTGTAATTTCGTTGCGCAGTATAAAAACAAAAAAGGCCGTTGCAAATGCAACGGCCAACCGGGAGTGAATAAAAACCTTTTTATTTCAGTTCACATGATGTGGAAACTGTGTACCCCTGGTTAAGGTCTTTAGCCTGTTTTTCGGCAATAGCTTTAGTGTTGTCGCACGCTGCTTTGGCTTGCTTTTCCTTCATCTTAACACTATAAGATTCTTTTACCTCACTACTGCTGCTGAAACCGGATAAAGAAACCGTGGTTTTACAACTACAGCTGTAACTCTTTTTACAAGAGCTCAGGCCTGTTACTAATGTTACTGCTACAATGAGCAGAACTGCTTTGAAATTTGTTTTCATGTTTTTGTTTTTAATATTATGAGTCAAAATAACACACTATAAAAACGGCGCGCATTAAGCGGTGTGACGAAAATATGTACTTGTGTGCCGGGAAGGTATTGTGTTGTGAACCAGAGGTGTTATTTATTGTTTTGCAACATTTGTGTAGGCGAAATGCCAAAATGTTGCACAAAGCATTTGGTAAAATAAGATTGGGATGAGAATCCCGTTTGATAAGCCACCTCGGTTATGTTTCCTTTTTTGGCAATGAGGAGTTCTTTTGATTTTTCGAGGCGGATTGTACGGATCAATTCGGAAGGCGATAAACCTATCATGGCTTTTATCTTCCGTTGAAAGTGACTACGGTTAGTGGCCATCATATCAGCGAGGCCCTCCACCGAAAATTCCGGATTATCCATTTGCCTGAAAATAATACCAAATAATTTTTGAGTGTAAGGATCGGTTCCT
>JAHEYE010000279.1 GCA_023251695.1 Sphingobacteriaceae bacterium
TCGCGGTAACGTAATATATACTGATTCATCATACCGCTTTTTGAAACACCCGGACGAATAATAGAACTCGCCGCAACCAAACGCAAATAATCGTCGGCCTGAAGTTTTGTGAGCAACATGCGCATGGCGGGAGATTCAATATAAAAACAACCGATGCATTTCCCGATTCTTAATAAATTTTTTACGGTATCGTCTTCATAAAACTTTTTTACGTTGTGAATGTCGATTTCATCACCTTTATTTTCTTTTATGATGGAAATGGCATCTTTTATTTTTCCCAAACCACGCTGACTCAAAATATCAAACTTATACAGACCAATATCTTCAGCTTCTAACATACTGAATTGTGTTGTGGGATAACCTTTCGGCGGAATGGAAGTAGCAGTGTAAGCTGCAATTGGTTTTTCTGAAATAATTATACCGCTGGCATGAATACTTAAATGACTCGGGAAGCCCGCAATTAATTGTCCGTATTTTAAAACGAGCTGATTGATGTGATCGAGTTCGTTAAATTGTTTCTCGTCTTTTACTCTTTGTAACTTGTCAATTTCCGCCGGTGGTAAACCAAAAACTTTTCCGAGCTCGCGTGTAACAGCATCGTGCTGAAAAGTAGAGTAGGTGGCGAGTAAAGCGGTGTGCTCGGGTTTAAATGTTTCAAAAATATAACGCGTCATATCGTCGCGGTCGGTCCACGAAAAATCAATATCAAAATCAGGAGCATTGGTCCTGAATTTATTAATGAAACGCTCGAAGTATAAATCTAAATTAATGGGGTCGACATCAGTAATGCGTAATAAATAGGCGATAATACTATTCGCACCGCTGCCACGTCCAACGTAATAGTAATTTTTGTGCTGTGCGTATTTAATAATATCCCAATTCATTAAAAAATACGAAGCGAATTTCATTTCTTCAATCGTTCCTAATTCTTTTTCTACACGCTCTGTAACAGTTTTATTGAGATTCGGATAACGGTAAGTTATTCCTTTTTCGCATTCGCTGCGTAACAAAGCCATGTCGTTGGAAATGCTGTCGGTATAAAACTTTTTATTTTTATTGGCCAGTTTCCCGAATTCAAATTCTACTTTACAGGTTTTAAGAATGTGCTCGGTGTTTGCAATGGCTTCCTTATAATCTTTAAAATGGAAATAGAGTTCATTTAGGGGTGGAATTACTTCATCGTTTGTAGTTTGTTGTTCCGGCGATAATTTACTTAGAAGCGTATTTTCATCAATAGCCCTTAACAAACGGTGTGCATTAAAATGTTTTTTCTGAATAAAAGTTACGGGCTGTAGCACCACTAATTTATGTCTGTAATGTTTAGCATGCGAAAACGGAAGTGATTTTAATTCTTTAGCCGAAATTCCGATAAACTCATTCGGTAATAAAATTTTGCCTTTGTAAGATTTAAAAGGATAAACGACATAAACATTTGTAAAAACAGGCGCTTCATCATTAAAACCTGTTTTCGAATGCAGATGTTTACTCAGATGCTCATTTAATTCCTGAAAACCATCGTTGTTAATAGCGATACCAACATATTTTTGTTGGATGCCATTTCTGAAATCAATTCCCGGGATAATTTTTATTTCTTTTTCCTTCGATAAACGCAGCGCATCTAAAATTCCTGATGTGTTATTGATGTCGGATAAAACAAAAGATGCGTAGCACTTTTGCTTCACTTCATCAAATAGCTCGTCAATAGACATTGTCCCGTACCCGAAGCTGTAATATGTATGGCAGTTTAATATCATTTTACTTAACCCTTCCGCCGCAGGCGTACACCCTCCAATTTTCTAATCTTGATGTCGCAATTTGCGACATCAAGTCGTCTTCTTTTTTAAACTTTTGAGGTGGTCGCAATTTGCGACCACAAGATTTTATTTCTACTTCTTTAGTGTTTTATATCCTATGAGTTTGCGTGGTATTTGTTCCTTCTCTACTTTTTTTTCCAGCTTTTCTTGTTTCTCTAATAATTCATCCAGGTATTGGAAAACAATTTCAACGTTTTTTGAATTATTATCAGTTTTTTTTCGAATATTTTCAATTAATAATCTTAATTCGGTATTATCCGCAAGTGTTTTTCGTACTGTTGTAAACACCCGCATTATTTGAATATTTACGTTTATTGCTCTATCACTTTTAAGGATACCTGAAAGCATTGCCACTCCTTGTTCTGTAAAGGTGTATGGTAGTTTTCTTGCTCCTCCCCAACTTGATGTTCCAATTTGGAATATCAAGTTATCAAACTCTTGTTTTGTGAGTTGAAACATAAAATCATCAGGAAACCGCTTAAGGTTTCGTTGAACAGCTTTATTTAAGTTTCCCGTTGTAACCTGATAAAGCTCTGCCAAATCTCTATCCAACATAACTTTTTGTCCTCTGATTAAATAAATTTTATTCATAACAACTTCGTCAGGAATAATTAATTCTGAATTCTTTTTACTCATTTTAATAATTTTGTTAAGCCTTTCCGGCGATTTTCCCGCTAAACGGATTAAAATTATGATGCGTAATGCCTAAACCTGCAGCGCGCATCACTGCATCATCACCAAAACGCTTCCGCATTTTATCCATGGCCTGATACAATTGTATATGCTCCGTCATATCATTAAACAATTCAAATTGGTAAGTGCCCTGTATTAAATGACTGAATCTTACCCCCACCAAACGAATCAATAAACGTTTCTGATAAATCTTATTAAACAATTCCTCTACTTTCTCTATTAAAATATTGTCCAATGCTGTATATGGTATGCGCATTTGCATGGTATGTGTATTAAAATCGCTGTAACGGACTTTTACTGTAATGCAGGAGGTTAATTTTTCTTCGTTGCGTAACTGAAAGGCTAATTTTTCGGTCATGCTGATGAGCATTCTGTTTAAATAACCAACGTCAATCGTGTCTTTATCAAACGTACATTCGGTAGAAATGGATTTGCGTTCGTTGTATTGCTCAACGGGTGAATTATCAATACCGTTTGCTTTACGCCAAATAGCAGTTCCGTTTTCTCCCAATACTTGGTGCATTAACTCCATGGGCATTTCCTGTATGGTTTTTATTTTTTCTATTCCCATGCCACTCAATAACTGATACGTTTTATCACCCACCATTGGTATTTTCCTTATCGAGAGCGGTGCCAGAAAGTCTTTTTCATTCCCAAAAGCAATTTGCATTTGTCCGTTAGGCTTAGCCTGACCGGTTCCTACTTTTGAAACTGTTTTGTTACCTGATAAAGCAAAGGAAATAGGTAAATGCGTTTCCTTCATTATTTTCTGACGTATCTCCGAAGCTAATTTATAACAGCCAAAAAATTTATCCATGCCGCTTAAATCCATATAAAACTCATCAATGGAAGTTTTTTCATAAACAGGAACCGATTCTTTTATAATTTCTGTCACTTCATGCGAGTGCTGACTGTATGCCTCATGATCACCACGCACAACAATAGCTTGTGGACATAATTGCCGTGCCATTCTCATTGGCATAGCAGAGTGAATACCGAATTCGCGTGCTTCGTAGCTACAGGAAGCCACAACGCCGCGGTCGCCCGTACCGCCTACGAGTACGGGTTTACCTATTAATTTTGGATTTATTTTCCGTTCAACAGATACAAAAAACGTATCTAAATCCATATGCACTACATTTCTTTCCATGGTAACCCGAATTTAAGCTCTAAGTTAGCCTGTAATGAACGGAGGTGTTGCTACGATTTGTAGCATTTTGGGAGAGTTATTACTAATTAAGCCGCTTTAATCAATTGTTTAAGCTTTGTTTTTTTAGAGTGAGGGATTTTTGCGGCTTTTATTGATTTTTGCATTTTCTTTTTCACTTTATCAATATCGTATTTTACCTGAAGATTCATCCAGATCTCAGCATCAATTTCCAAAGCTTTCTCTAATAAAACTGCCAGCTTAACATTAATATCACGATGACCGTGAATTACTAGGCTGATTTCAGATTTGCTCACTTTCATTTTATCAGCCAAATCCTGCTGAGATGAGCCGCGGGCATCCAATTCGTCTTTTATGTATTCACCGGGATGAAATATATCACCGGGACTAAGGTTGTTTGCGTATTTTTTAATTTTACTCATAATGTTTAGAAATTTCGTTTATTAAAATAACAGATATTTCTTTCTCGTTTTTTTGTTCAAACAACAATCTGTATTGTTTGTTTAATCTTATGGAGCATTCACCTTTTCTATTACCCTTTAAAAACTCAAAATTTAATCCTCTGAATTGTTTTAATTGTTCTATCCGGGTAATATTAATCAGCAGTTGTATTTTCTTTTTATACTGTTTTACTATTTCTTTCGGGAAAACATGTTTCCCTTTTATTTCTTCGAGCGGT
>JAHEYE010000280.1 GCA_023251695.1 Sphingobacteriaceae bacterium
AATAATTTGGCTGATGTAAAATAATTTTCCCGAGATAAGAAATATTGGTAATGTCTTCTTCCGGATTTCCCAGATCATAAACCGAATCGATTGAAGCTATGTTTATGGTTTGCTCCATGTCTTTATAGCCTAGAAACTGAGCGTAGGTCAAATCCTGACTGCCACCAATGATTACCGGAATAATATTTTTACGGACAAAAAAATCAATGCAGCTCTTAACAGCGAAATAGGTATCGTCTACTGTATGTCCTGCCATGATGTTTCCAAGATCCGCTACTTTTGATTCGAAGCTGCCTGAATACAACTGATATAAAAAATTACGCACAGTATCAGGAGCCAATGAACAGCCTTCGTTGTTAATCGCATTACGGTCTTCACACACACCAATAATTACCATATCAAGATTTTCTAATTCTGGAAAATCAGAACCTTCTTTATAAACAGAAAAATAATTGCCGAGCTGACCTTCCTGTAACTCTTTGTTTTCGGTTATATTCTCAAAATTAACCGGCGTGAAATAATGGGCTATGTCTGACATCGTAAAATTAACTTGGTGCTAAAATAACCAAGTATGACTTTATAACGTAAATAAAGCAGGAAAGTAATCAACACTTATAGTCTTAAAAAGAGCTTGTGTAAAGCTGGATGTTTAGCTCTAATAAGACTTTAAGTTCTCTTATAAAAATACTATCAATCAACTGATTAACATTTGTTTTTGTATATTTACTTTATGTCAGCAACCCCCATCTTTTACCAAAAATGAAAAAAATTCTCAAGGTATTTATTTTATTTATTGTTACTTGTTTGCCGTGCTCAGCTCAATTTAAAGGGGAAATAGATTCGCTGCTTAAATTATTACCCATGTCGACCGACAGTAATAAGGTTGATCTTTTAAATGATATTGGCGGTTTCCGGATAAAATCACGCGATTATAATAATGCGCTCGATGATCTTTTAGAATCGCAAAGTCTTTCGAAAAAGATAAATTATAAAAAGGGACTTGGTAACTCATATCTTTTAACCGGTGTATTACTGATGAACAAGAACAGTTATTCGGAAGTGATGGATTATTATAACAAAGCGATTCAGATAAAGATTGAATTAGGAGATAAGAAAGGTATAGCGGATGTAACAAGTAATATGGGCATTGTTTATTCTGATCAGGGGGAATATTCGAAAGCCATCGGGAAGTATTTCGAATCACTAAAAATCAGGGAGGAGATAAGTGACATTCATGGAACCGGTATTTCGCTTATTTCGATTGCCAATATTTATTTTCTTCAGGCAAATTACAAGGTTTCGCTCGATTATTATTTTAAAGCTCTTAATTTAAAGGGGATTGAAAAATATAAGTTTTTTCTATCCGATGTGAATACTAATATAGGTATGGCCTACTTAAAATTGGAGGATTATGAAAAAGCACTACCTTATCTGAACCTCGCCATAAAAATAGGAGAAGAAATTAATGATAAGCAGGGTGTAGCCATAAACATTTCTAATCTGGGAGAAATTTACAGTGCTAAAAAAGAATACCCTAAAGCGCTTGAATTGTTGAATAAGTCGCTTGCTTTATTTGTGGAAATGGCCGATAAACGGAATATAGCAGAGATTTATTACGTACTAGGTAATATTTATGATTCTATTAATCAGCCGAAAAAATCAATCGAATATTATAATAAACAATTGGCAATTGCAATAAGTATAAATAGTAAACTGAATATAAAAAATGCTTACGAAGGTTTATCAAGGGTTTCGCAAAAAACAAAGGATTATGCTTCAGCGTACAATTATTACAAATTATACAAAGCAATTGAAGACAGCATTCAAAGTGAATCGGTAAAAAAATCGGTCGCCGAACTCGAAACAAAATATAATACTCAAAAGAAGGAAAATGAATTACAAAAATTAAAAGCCGAACAAAAAATAAAAGCCACTCAGGAACAAAAACGGAACCAGTTGATTTTTGGAAGCATTGCTATTGTAATTGTATTAGCAATTGTATTTGTTTTGTTATATAACCGCAACCAATTGCAGAAGAAAAATGCTTTAGAGAGGAAAAATTTTGAACTCGAAAGAAATGCTTTAGCAAGCCAGATGAATCCGCATTTTATTTTTAATTCACTTGGTTCCATTAGCGGCTTTGTGGCTGAAAATGAAAAAGAAAAAGCCATTGAGTATTTGGGTGTTTTTTCAAAACTCATCCGGTATAACCTTGAGCAATCGCGCGAGCAATTAGTGGCTGTTGAACAGGAAGCAAAGATGCTGAAAGTGTATCTGCATTTACAGCAATTACGTTTTGATAATAAGTTTGATTTTGAAGTAGCACTAAGTGATAAAGTCGACGGTACAGTTGCTTTGCCTCCTATGTTTGTCCAGCCCTTTGTCGAAAATGCGATTTTGCACGGCGTGGTTCCAAAAGCAGGAAAAGGAAAAATACTGGTGAGTTTTGATTTGAATGAGAAAGATGAATTAGTTTGTACCGTAGCAGATGATGGAATAGGTATCACAGAATCAAAAAAGAGGAAAAGTATTTTTAATACCCAGCAAAAATCACTGGCTATGACAATAGTACGTGAGCGTACTGAGATTATTAATTCAAAAAATAAAGATAAGATCGGTATTGAAGTTAAAGAAGGAATAAACGGATCAGGAAGCGGAACAAGTATCCGGCTTGTTTTTCCTTTAGAATATGTTTAATAGTTTTAAATTTGTGCAAAGCTTAAAAAATTGTTTACTGCAGTTATCATAGAAGACGAAACACTTTTTCTTTCCGCATTTAAGTCGGTACTCAAGTCTTCATGCCCCGAAGTAAAATTACTGGGCGATGCAGGCAGTGTAAAAACAGCGAGGGAATTAATAAACACTTGCAAGCCCGATATTATTTTTCTGGACATACTATTATATGACGGCAGTGCCTTTGATTTACTGAAACAGTTACAATCAGATGCTGAAAAAAACCCTCAATTGAAGCTGCGGATTATTTTTACTACAGGTTTTAATGAATTTGCCATTCAGGCCTTCCGTTTCAGCGCAATTGATTACCTGTTAAAACCGATTGTTAAGGATGAATTGATAGAAGCCGTAAACAAGGCTGGTCAGTTAATATCTTCTCAGGGCACCGAAAATCAATATAAAGTGTTATTGGAGAATGTTGCGAAATCGGATACTGAAAAAAAAATCTGTCTTTCAACGTCGACTGAAATGCGAATTTGTGAAGTTCATGAAATAATAAGATGTGAAGCAGAGCATAATTATACAACGTTTTATTTCATAAGTGGAAAACCTTTAATGATTTCAAAGACTATTAAAGAATATGACGACATGTTAAAGGATTTTGGTTTTGAAAGAGTTCATCAATCCCATCTTGTTAACCTCAGGCAAATAAAATCGTATCTTAAAAAAGAAGGTGGCTTTCTGTTATTAAATGATGGGACTGAAGTTCCTATTGCCCGTCGTAAAAAAGACCAGGTTCTTGAAAAAATGAAGAATCTATAGTTTTCTAAACTGTTCATTTTCAGCTATTTTCAAATCAATTACCGAATTGTAAGTTAATTGTACCGAATTGTAAGTAATCCTTTTAAAACAGATTATTTACTCTAATTTTGGATAACATTAAATTAAATACAATGAAAAAAAACCTACTATCCGTATTTACAACTAAACGAATGTCCTCTGCATTTGTTTTTTTATTTTTAATCAGCAGCCAATTTTCCTTTTCACAATCCTGGGCTTGGGCCTATGGGGATGGAGGAAGTGCAAGCGATAATGCCAGCGAAACATGTATTGACCCTGCAGGAAATTTTTATGTTGCGGGTTCATTTAATAGCGCAGCAATAACCATTGGAACAATTACGGTAAATAACTCCGGGGTTGGTTTTGATGTTTATGTTGCAAAATATAATTCATCAGGGGTGCCATTATGGGCTACACGTATTGGTGGAGCTTCAGCCGAAACCGTTTCCGGTATTTGTTGTGATGCTATTGGCCGGGTTTATGTATTAGGTACATATAACAGTTCTCTTTTATCATTACCGCCATTTTCTTGGGGAAATCCGGGTTCAGGAACTTATAATGTATATGTAGCATGTATCGATGCATCCGGTGTACCTCAATGGCTAAATGGTTATGGAGGTGCAGGACAGGAATTTGCCGGGGGCATTGCCTATTCGGGTGCTAGTTCAGGTGTTTATTTTTCAGGAACTTATTTTGATCCCACACTTACTATTGGAACAACTACTTTAACCAATTCAAGTTCTACAGGGAAAGCAGAGGCTTATATTGCGAAATTAAACAGTTTCGGAACTTTTCAATGGGCTAACAGAGCAGGTTCGGCAGGTTGTGATGATTGG
>JAHEYE010000058.1 GCA_023251695.1 Sphingobacteriaceae bacterium
TTTATTTTATCTTCAATTTTCGCAACGTGTTCTTCAATCAACACATCGGCACGGTATCTTTTTTTGCTGTCTTTATTATCAATTAAGGGATCGTTAAACGCATCAACGTGTCCGCTCGCCTTCCAGATTGTAGGATGCATGAAGATGGCGGCATCAATACCAACAATATTTTCGTGCATTTGCACCATGGCTTTCCACCAATACTCGCGCAGGTTCTTTTTTAATTCAGCACCATACTGACCATAATCATAAACGGCGCTTAGTCCGTCGTAAATTTCACTTGATGGGAAAATATAACCGTACTCTTTACAGTGGGAGATGATGTTCTTAAAAAAATCTTCGGGCTTCTGTGACATAAATACAAATAAAGCACAAAAATAGGGATTTTCGATAAAGACAGTACAATTATGAGGTACTTTAATTTAGTCCCTTTAATGCTGTGGTGAATTGAGTAATATTCGATGCTTTCAGATTCAAAGTATATGTTTGATTTGGAGATATTACCAATGGAGTGATTTCCGTCATTAAAATACCATTTTTTAAACCAACGGCAACAATATTTACAGTTAAACCAACAGGAGCAAATGCGTATGTATAACCATTACTATTGTATACTTGAAAAACAGCATTTTCGGAGCTAAAAACCAGAAAAACATCCGGATCAAACGTGGTGTCGGTATTAATAATCGATAGTGTGGTTTGAGTGAAAGCAGAAAAGTAAGTTAGATTATCCGTATTAAACCAATGAAAACCCATTGGGGAAGAGCTAAAATAATTAGAATAAATATAGTACTGATAACTTGGCGCGGAATATGTAATACTAAAACCACAAGGCATTGGGCCACAAGATGTGGTCCACGTAACAAACTTTGCAGTATCTGTACGTAAAATTGTTAATGACTGCATTCCGGCATCGAAAGGTTTATTTGAGGGTTGGCTTATTGTAAGCGTTTTTACCGAAGTGATTAAATAATTATTGTAGGAGGCGTCTAAATAAAATTCTCCTGCCGATTTCATTGCACCCAGATCAGAGTTAGTGGGCATATCAGAAAGAATCATGTCACTTTTGTCATAAATGTCTTTAAAACTAAACTTTATTATTCCGTTAATAACATTACCAACGCTGTCTTTAAAAGCATTAGCCGGAATAGCGACTGTTGTTCCTTTAAGGGAAACAAAACTTCCTCCTAATGTTGAATTAATAGAGAATGTTTCAGTTTTGACACCATTTTGCGAATAAAATTCAGACAAAGAGTTATAAGAAGTTGTTTCTGCATATACCGTTGGTGGATTTGAGATCTTCTTGCAGGATAAAAAAGCTAAAAAGAAAACAGGAAGAAGAATGATAAAACTGAAAGCTTTCATGAAATTGTTTTATTAAAACTAATCAATAATGGTATAAACTATAAAAGTTTCTTTTAATTGGTCGGTTTTTGTTTAAAAGTGGTTGTTATACAAACAAAAAAGCCCTCTAATAAAGAAGGCTTCTGAATTTAGTTTAGAATTTTTACCCGCATTACAAGGCATTAAGTTGCGTGACTATCTGTGCTGTGGTTGTGGGCGTCATGGTTAAATTATAAACGGCACTTGGCGTGACAGAGAGGGTTTGGAATGCGGAATAATATTGTCCGCCAATTTCAGATATAGCAACAACAACTGCATTGCTTGGGTTTGGTAGTTTGCTGCTTCCATAATATGTTTGTGGTGAATTGGTATAAGGATATAAACTCATCATGCCATTAATAGAAGGAAATACCGTTACAATTCTGGTATTATTTTTATCGAAGGCGCCGCTGATATTAACCGAATATGAAACTAAAGGACAAGACATGCAAAGTATTGCATCACAATTAATCCAATGTAAAGAATCAGCATAAAAAGTATAATAACTTACGCTGCTGGACGTATTCGCTACTATTGCAGTAGAATTAGTGTTTAACGCCCAATTCATTTGTCCGGCTGTATTAACATTACCGTAAAAAGTACGCATTGCAGTGGATGGAGTCGGAGGTGTTGGCATGGAAATGCTTATTTTTTTGCCCGGCGCCATTTTAAGGGTATTAGTACCTTGTTTAGCTGTAATATTAATTTCCCCGCCTGACTCAAGAAAATCGTTACCCGATACGGTTTGTGCCATATTAAGTATCATATCCTTTTTAGAATATATTTCCTGTAAACTTATTTCCACTGTCCCTGAAGTTACTGCACTATTGGTGCTGGCAACAACAAAAGCATTTTTAGGTATCGAAATAACTGTTCCTTTTATACCGGTAATGGTTTGCAGCGTTGCGCTATTAATTGTATAAACTTGTATGCTAGCCGCATTTGATGTGAAAAACTGATCGACATTACTTGTGGTTGATATCGGCGCCGCCGGGTCTTCTGTTTTGGTCTCAGTTTTCTTTTTACATGAATTAACCGTTATAAGTATGACTGAAGTTAAAAGTAGAATAGCGGATGGCAGGATTAGTTTTTTCATCTAATAAATTTATACAAAATAATAGTGAAAAACAAATAAGGGTTATGATATTAAAAAGCCCCTCATTACTGAAGTGCTTTTATAAGTTTTAGAGCAATAAAACTTGGTTAAGAAAAACCAATTATCAGCGCGATAATTGTAAAAGCAATAATGAATGGAATAGCTATTATTTTTTTCATGTAGATGAGTTCGGTTATTTACTATACGTCAAGGGACCTTAAATGGTTGGGGGTATTAACAAAAAAGCCCTCCAAAAGGAAGGCTTTTTATAAGGTTGTTAACTAAATTTATTTAGAAATAATAAGCTTTTTGGTGAAATATCCTTTCGAGGTATTTAATTGCATAAAGTAAGCGCCACTAGGCGTATTAGCAATATCAATTTCCTTAATTAAAGCGCCATTGGCTTCGTATTTCGCTGTGTAAATTGTTTCACCAAGCATATTGTAGATAATTAAGCTTGAGGCCAAGTTGTTACAGGATTTATCTAAAGCTAAACTAAAGTTACCATTGTTCGGATTGGGATACAAACTGAATCCGGAATTATATGAGGGAAGTTCATGAATCCCTACCGAGGATATAACATTGATTTGTGCTATTCCTGCTGATTCGTTTCCGGCCTGGATGCGGTAAATGTTAGAAAGCACACAGTATGTATTAGACGATGCACAGCTAACCGTAACAGTTAAACAAACATTATACCATCCGGTCGCCGAATAAGTGTGTGTAGGATATAAACCAGTACTTTGTGTCGCATCACCCCAATACCAGACCGCATTTGTAATATTAGCCGGATAAGTCGGGAAGGCATTCCAGACAACAGCAGTACTGGTTACTTTTGCTAAAGTAAAACTTGCATTAGCGAGACAAGCAGTGGTTGTCATAACCGCAGTCTGGCTGACAGAAGCTGAACAGGTAGCAAGCGTACTCGAAGGATTTGTAACCACTAAAGTCACAGTATAAGTTCCTGGTGTAGCATAAGTATGATAAATAGGATCGGTATAACCATAAGTCATATCTCCAAAATCCCAGTAATAAGTACTTCCTGCAACTGTTCCTGTACTTGTACTTACAAAATACATTTGCCCGCTGGATGTGGTTGTCGACGTACTAAAACTCGGTACAATGGAACATGGTAAGGCGGAAATAGGCATACTTATCCATTTAGTTCCGGTACAAGCTCCATCTGTCACTTTTAAAATAACATTGTAATTACCATTGGCGGAATAGGTATGCGATGGATTCATAACTGTACTTGAATTGGAATCACCAAATGACCAGGAATAAGTTGAACTGGCCGTGGTTCCTGTTGAAGTACTTGTAAAGTTGACATTTCCACCGCCTGTATTCGTATAGGTAAACGAAGCGTTAATTGCCATGGAACAAGGTGAGGATGTAAGCAGCACAGTTTGCGTAGCAGTTGCAGAACAAGTTGAAACGCTTGTTGACGGATTAGTTAAGGTTAATGTGACCGAATAAGTTCCGTTAGCAGCATAGGTATGATAAACAGGATTACCGCTTCCTGAGGTGGCATCACCAAAATTCCAGTAGTAAGATGTACTCGGAACTGTTCCCGTTGAAGTACTGACAAAATAAAGTTGTCCGCTCGAACTGTTGGTATAGGTAAAACTTGGAACAAGTGCACATGGCAATGCAGTTATTGGAACAACCATCCATTTGGTATTTGTACAAGCACCATCAGTAACTTTTAAATAAGCGTAGAAATTTGCGTTAGCAGAATAAGTATGGGAGGGATTCATGACTGTACTTGTATTTCCGTCACCGAACGACCAAGAATAAGTTGAGCTGGCAGTAGTACCTGTTGAAGTACTTGTGAAATTGACGTTACCTCCGGTGGTATTCGTATAAGTAAAATTAGCGTTGATTGCCATCGTACAAGGTGACGTGCCAATCACCACTGTTTGGGTTGTAGTCGCAGAACAAGTAGAGACGCTTGACGATGGATTAGTTAATGTGAGGGTAACAGAATAAGTTCCGTTTGCTGCGTAAGTGTGATAAACAGGATTACCTGAACCGTTAGTTGCATCACCAAAATTCCATTGGTAATAAGTGCCGGCAACTGTACCTGTAGATGTGCTCACAAAATATAATTGTCCGCTCGAACTATTCGAATAGGTAAAGCTTGGAATTAGCGTACAGGGTAAACTGGTGACTGATACTATTGTTGCAATACTATCGGCGCATGGTCCGTTAGCGACATAAAATTTAACCCAGTAGTTTCCATTAGCAGAATATGTATGGGACGGATTCATGAAGGTGCTTGTACCTCCGTCGCCGAATTTCCAATAATAAGTTGAACTTGCAGTAGTGCCTGTTGAAGTACTTGTAAAGCTTACAATACCACCTGTTGCATTCGAATAAGTATAAGAAGAATTAATGGTAACTGAGCACGGTGAAGTTGTTACAACAATGTTTTGTGTAAACGAACTGCTGCATACTGAAGCATTAAAAATAGATAATGTGGCAGTATAAGTTCCATTACCGGGATAGGTGTGTGATACGTTAGTAAGGTTCGTTGCGGCACCTGAAGTTGCATCACCGTAATTCCATTGGTAATAAGTACCGGGGAATACGCCCGTAGATGTACTTGTAAAAGTTACATTTCCGCCGGCGTTTTGTGTAAAGTTAAAGTTCGCACTACATTGCGACTTAACAAAAAACACCGATACTATAAAGGATAAAAGGAGTAAATTTTTTTTCATGCAGAATTAATTATGGTTTATAAAACGTAAACAAGGATTAATACGCAGGTACAAATTAGAAAAAAAAAGGGACATATAAAAGGCAGGTGTTAAATTATTAGAAGAGATTTCAGCAGCAAATCTAAACGTTAACCGGGTAATTTAGATAACAAAAAACCGCCCCTCCTGAGCAACGACGAAGGGCCAAAGGTAGCAATGAATAAAGAGTGAAAACACCGGAATTAAAAAAGTCGCCCCTCCTGAGCTCGACGAAGGGCCAAAGGCAGCAATGAATAAAGAGTGAAAACACCGGAATTAAAAAAGCTGCCCCATCCCAAAGGCAGCTTTTTTACAAAACAAACTAACAAAACTTACCCGGAATTAATGTTAAGCTATATTATGAGCCGGAGTAAGGAATTCTTATACAACTATACGGCGGCTAAACCTGAAAGGTTGGGGTGGATGCTATTAATTATTTCTGGTTTCGGGTTTCTTATTGGGGTTGAATAGTCAAACTATCGTATTTGTTAAAATGCTTCAGATGCTGATCAGAACCGAAGACATCGGAAAGCGAAATTGGCAGCCCCTCCTGAGCTCGACGAAGCGGGCGATTGGCGCTTCGTCAAGCTCAGCGCCATATTATCCTATTTATTAGTGCATGGTTCGGCAAGCTCACCATGACTCACGTTTCAATAAAAGAGAAGTAAAAAAAAGCAGCCCCTCCTGAGCCTGCCGAAGGGCCAAAAGCATAGTAAAAAAGAAATTGTCATGGTGAGCCCGACGAACCATGAAAAAAGCAGCCCCATCCCAAAAGCTGCTTTTTCCTGCGTGTTTATTTTAATAAACAAGCTTTTTATTCACTTATCAACCTTTACGGTAGTCGATTTTAAAAGGTTGGGTGATCAATAAAAAAACTTTTGGTGAGCTTATCGAACCATTATTTGTAGGCAACAACTACAATCGCGTCACCATCCATAGGCATACTATTGCTGCCGTTATAGACTTGGCACTTAAAGCGGACCAATAATTTCTTGGTTTTCTGACCTAATTCATTAGTATGATAGTCAGATGCCGAAATTATCTTGAAATAACTGCTTGCCGGCTGTAAGTTGCTATTAGAACTCCATTCCGTACCGCTTACATCTGTCCATTTTACAACAATATTCGAAATGGCCATCGGGTTCGACATTGGAATATTTGCCATCACCAGGTAATTAGTAGTACAAACGGTACTGTTGGCAGTGATATAATTAAAATTAGCAGTGGCTGTGTCGTTCGCCGCATCAATAACCTGCAATGAAACAGGATATCTTCCACCCGTTGCATAATTATGTGTGGGGGAAGAGCTGGTAGAAAAATTACCATCCCCTAAATCCCAATAAAAATTATAAGGAGGAACACCAATGGTCGAATTAGTAAATGTGGCATTTAAGGAAGAGGTGCCCGTTACAGTCACTGTTGTTTTACAATAAGTATCAGATGAGCCAACTTTCTGAACATTTGTTACGGTATTAGAACAAGAAGAACTGTCGGTGCTAGTTAAACTTACTACATATTCGCCCGGATGCATAAAGATGTGCGAAGGGTTTTTGGTAGTGGAAGTAGTCCCGTCACCAAAATCCCATAAATACGACAAAGCATTTTTATTAAATAAAGAATAAAAATAAACATTGTAAGAAACAGGAGTAGGGTTCCCGGCGAAATACGGATAATACATATAAGAAAGCGCCGTGTCAGCTCCTGAAGGACCATTCATCATGCTATAGCGGTGGTCGTTAATCTCGATTTTAATGCTGTTCGGACAATTTGTACAAGAGCCTTGCTTTAATTCGGCAGCAAAACCATAAACACCAACAGTGTTTTGCGAGTAACTCGAATACATGTAATAATCATTAACGCCGGCATCAATTCTCACAGCAGAACCATTTACAATGCCACTGAAATAGAATTGCGGATTGTTTCCTTCTTCCGGTTCAGGTAATGTTTTCTTTTTGCAGGCGTTCAATAAGCCCAACGTAATTAAAGTAATAATAAGTACACGTATCTGTTTCATCTTTTTATTTTTCTAATCTAATCCTAAGGTTATTTTTTAAATAAATCGTAACACAAGCTCACTTTGAAACCAACGTTCCTGTCGAATTGATTTGATTTAAAGAAGCTGTTATTTTTAGTATCCGTTAAACCATAAAAGAATTCCGCGTTAGCGCTTAAGCCTTTATAGATTTTGCGACGGTAGGAAACTGCCAGTTGTATATCGTAAGGATTAAAGCCTTGCATGTAACCGGTTTCCTTGGTTGATGTTAAATTGTTTTTAGTCGCATTAGGATCGGAACTGTAAGTTTTATATTTTTCTTTTTTACTATTGCTGTTGAGTAAATAAGCCACATTACATCCGATGCCGAAAATATTATTGTCTTTTAAGGTATATGTAAATTTAATTGGTGCCACCAAATAATGCAGGGTTTGATATTTGATAGAAGTAATGTCCTGTTCAACACCCAAATCGTATTTTACGGTGCTGATGGTGTGTGAAGTATGGGTTAAATTAGCAACCGTGCTGTATTGAGCACCTATTTGTGCAGCTAAAGTTCCCGTAAAATAATGCTGGAAATTGAGCCCGCCTAATAAATTAAAACCATTAGCGTCATTATTAGCGCCGCCGCCCCAACCTAACATATAAGTTGTGCCTGCTTCAACAAATAAAATATTTTTAGCATTGTGTTTTTCTTTTACGTTGGTTGCATAAGAAACCCCATCGCCATCCGGCATCATTGCCGCCAATGAATCTGCTCTTCCTTTACTTATTTTCGGAAGAGAATCAACTGAACTTGCAGTTGGTTTTACGGTAGCAGTAACAACATGGTTTAAAGAATCGGTAGCTATAGAAGGATTATTTTTTACTGGCGTTGTTTGTGGTGTTGAATTGTTTTCGGTATCGCCTAACTTATCGCTGTTTCCTCCTACATTGGTATTTACAACCGGAGTTACCGGTTTAATTTCGTTATTGGTGTTATCAGAATTATTTCCTAAAACCGGAGGTGTAGCTTTTTGAGTGTTTGATTTAGTTTGTGCCGGTTTTTTTGCATCTGTATTTTTAGAGCTCTCAGTTTTTGTTTCGTTTGAAGTGTTAGCCGGATTTGAATTTATCTTTTCTTCAGCCTTAGTGTTTTTTTCTGAACTTGTAGTATTTACTGCCTCAGTTTTGTTTGCTGAAGATGTTTCAGATGAGGTTTTAGTTATTGTTTTTGCTTTTGAAGTATTATCAGAACCTGAATTAATGTTAGAAGCAACCGTGTTTTTTGATTCAGTTACTTTATTTTCAGAAGTATTTTCCACTGATGCCTGAATATTATTTTCAGTCCGGGTATTTTCCGGTTTCATATCTGTAACCACCTGATCGTTATTTTTTGGAGCTGCAGTTTCATTTACAGCCAGATTATTCTTCTCAAGCGGCTTTGTGCTATCGCTGAATCCGAAATAATAAACCAGACCGGTGGTACATAAAATGGCCACGGCAGATAATAAGAAGATACCGCCGCGGTTTTTACCCTGACGTGAGGCATCGATCATTTTTCTGGCCTTCTCCCAATTCTGTTCATCAAAAGGGAATTCCTGATTGCCGTAATTGTTTTTTACATTCTGTTCAAATTTGTCAAAATTAACCATGGTGCTGTAGTTTTGCGGGGGTTACTAAATTTTCTAACATTTCTTTCAATTTCTGGCGGGCAGAATTTAAGTGCCATTTTGAAGTGCCCTCTTCAATATTTAAAATTTCACCAATCTCTTTATGCGAATAACCATCAATAACAAACATGTTAAACACCTGTTGGGCCATTGGCGGTAATTTTGCAATAAGAGTATGAATCTGTGCGGCACTCATCTTATCAATGGCACCGTTTTGTTCAGAGTAAGAACCGTTCTCGTAATACTCTTCAACAAAATCTATCACTTCACTTTGTTTTTTATGCTTACGGTATTCGTCAATTAACGTGTTAACCATTATTTTTCTGATCCATGCTTTAAAGGGCACTTCCTCGTTATACTTATACAGGTTGGTCAAAATCTTAAGAAAGCCCATGTTGAGCTGTTCTTTAGCCTGGTCCTGATTTTTTGTGTAACGGATGCAAATACTCATTAAATAACTAAAGGTCACTTTATACAATTCATACTCAGCCTTCCTGTTACGGTTAATGCAATCTTTTATCAGTTTAGGCTGAACGTTCATGGAATGGTTTGTTCTATTAATGAGTACGTTTGGATGTTTCCAAAGGTTGGGTATATTGTTAATCTAAAGCTAAGTTATCAATTAATCGTATTTTTCCAACAAAAACTGCTATTAAACTGATTGATTTACCGCTATTATTTAGTGAATTTAACGGAGAAAGGGTAGTGGCGTTACAGATTTCGTAATAATCTAATTTATAGATTGGATTTGAGCCTAGCTGCTGACTAACAAATTGCTTTACTTCCGGAATGGTTTTTCCCTGCTGTTTTAACCTTTTTGCTTCTTGCATAAGGTTTGGAATTAAAGAGGCAGCCTTACGTTCTTCATCACTTAAAAGCATATTTCTCGAACTCATCGCCAAACCATCCGACTCACGTAAAATCGGACAACCTATAACTTCAACTTTTAATTGCAACAGATTATTTAACTCTTTGATAATCAATAATTGCTGATAATCCTTTTCACCGAAAAAAGCTTTATCCGGTTTAACAATACCGAACAAAATACTTACCACTTGGGCTACGCCGTTAAAGTGACCGGGTCTAGAAGTTCCATCCAATATTCTTTCCAAATTCCCAAAATCAAAAACCCTTTTATCTTCCTCAGGATAAATTTGGCTTACCTCCGGTAAAAACAATACGCCGCAGCCCTCTTTTTCCAGCATATAAGCATCTTTTTCGGGCATACGGGGATAAAGTTCCAAATCGGCCTTATCGTTAAACTGAGTGGGATTTACGAAAATGCTACAAATTGTAATATCTGTGAGTTCCTTTGATTTTTTTACCAAAGAAAGATGACCTTCATGCAAAGCGCCCATAGTTGGAACAAAGCCAATAATCTTGCCTTTTTGACGGTATTGGTCAACCAAGTGACTTAATTCGGTTTTATTATCAATTATTACCATAAAAAACGCGTTAAAGCTACAATTTACTTTCAATTTACTTTGAAATTCGGGATTTTTTTTCTTACTTTTGTATATAATAATTAACCCCCTTCCATTATTTATGAAAAAGGCAAAAGTTCTTTTTGTGTCGCAAGAGATTACCCCTTATCTTGACGAGACATTTGTTGGTAAAATTTCGAGGAAATTGCCACAAGCAATACAAGAAAGAGGAAAAGAAATCAGAACATTCATGCCAAAGTACGGTTGCATTAACGAGCGCCGCCATCAGTTGCATGAGGTTATCCGCCTTTCGGGAATGAATCTTGTAATTAACGATGTTGACCATCCGCTGATTATTAAGGTTGCTTCTATCCCAAGTGCACGTATGCAAGTGTATTTTATCGATAACGAAGAGTTTTTTCAACGTAAATCTGTTTTAACCGATAAAACATCGGGTAAGTTTTTTGATGATAACGATGAAAGGGCTATGTTTTATGTACGTGGCGTTGTTGAAACTGTTAAAAAACTAGGCTGGGCACCGGATGTTATTCATTGCCATGGCTGGTTTACTTCCTTAATGCCTTTGTATATTAAAAAATATTATTCAGAAGATCCTTTATTTGCAGATACCAAAATAATCGTTTCGGTTTATGAAGATGAATTCCCTAAAACATTGAGCAAGAAATTAAACGATAAGTTAGTGTTTGATGGTTTCAATAAAAAAGACCTTAAACATATATCGGAAGATATTACTTACGTTAATTTCGTGAAACAAGCACTTGAATTTACCGATGGTATTATTCAGGGCAGCGAAAAGATTAATCCTGAATTGGAAAAATGTATTAAGAAATCAGGCAAACCTTTCTTAACCTACAAAAACGAAACCGAATACATGGATGCATGTAACGATTTCTACGATGTAGTGCTTGAAGAAACTGTAAGCGCTTAAAAATTGAACCCCGAGTTTTTCTCGGGGTTTTTTATGCCTTACAATTTTATTTACAAAACTGCGTTCTTCATAAATAAAGCTAATTTCCATCCCCGTATTTTGTTGAGCTTATATTCTTTTGCTATTTTTGACAGCATTCTGAAATGACATTGAAAAAGGTTTTAAAATATAGTTTAATTATTACTTTATGCTGGGGCATAGCCTCGTGTAAAAAGAAACCTGAAGTGCCGCTTGGTGCCGATGTGCAGGATGGAAGTGATGCTTTATTTTCGTTGGTTTCCGATACCGCAACTATCGAAATGCATACTGTGAAATACGATTCGCTCCGTACTTACCGCGATCAATTCAAATATCTGGGCAGCAATCAGGATCCGGTTTTTGGAAGAACAAATGCAAGTATATTCACTAATTTTTCGTTACCAACTAATGTTTCAAATGTAAATTTTGGCGATTATGCAGTTTTAGATTCATCCGAATTAATATTAACCTTTACCCAAAGTTTTGTTGGTGATACTACAATACCATTGCGTTATCAGGTTCATCAGTTAACCCAATTGATGGATTACAGTAAATACTATTACACCCATCATAACATACCTTACAGTTCATCAACAATAACTGACGCTTTTCGCAGAATTACCAAAACTGGTGGTTTTTATACCATTCGTTTACCTCTGGATAAAAATTATGCCGCTGCCATTTTAAATAATCCGCAGTATCTGGTAAGCAATACTGTTTTTCAAAATACTTACAAAGGCTTTTTTATTACAACCAAGAACACCAACCTTTCGCCTGCAGCACACGGTTCCTTAATGAAGATAGACCTGGATAATCCAACCTCCGGTGTTTATCTGTATTATCACGACGGTTCACCTTCTTCATCTAAATCACCCGAAGTTTACCGTTTGCCTTTCAGCGCCGATAATTCAGCACGATTTAATCATGTGGATTATGATTACCATTCAGGCGGAAATAGTTTGCTTGTTGATCAACTCGATAAAATAGATACTGCAAAAGGAAAACAAAATCTTTTTCTTAAAGGAATCGGCGGGGCTAAATCCGTTATACGTTTGCCTTACCTTAAAAATTATTCCGATTCTTGTCCTATCGCCGTTAACCGCGCCGAATTAATATTTAAAGTCGACCAATCTTTTTTAAGTTCAATTGGTAATTACGAGCCTCCCAATATGATATCTTTGGTGGCCTGTGATCCGAACGGAACCGAGATTTATGTAAAAGATCAATTTTATACAGCCGACATTCTCCGTTTTGGCGGTTCATACGACCCGGTTAATAAACAATATGTTTTTAATTTTGCAAGGCATATTCAGGATATCATGTCAGGCAAATTGAACAATTATGGTTTTTATTTAGTGCTGGCTAATACCGACCGGTTTTCGGTGGTAAGACGTGATGATAAAGCGGAGCGTCTTATTCTTGGTGGACTCAGCAACGCTCTTTACAGGCCTACTTTTAAGCTCACTTACATCCGTTTTCCTTACGATAAATAAACCATGTGCGGCATATTAGCATACTTTAACCGCAATGGCATTTCAGAAAAAGAATTAAAACAATCCCTCAACGCTTTACAAAAAATAAAACACCGTGGTCCGGACGGCGAAGGTGTTGTTCTTATCAATTCCAAAACCGGGGCTTTTCATAATTTAATCACTGTAGAGACCCCGGATGCAAAACAGGAAAATAAAATTTCCCTGAATGAAGCCTTAAATCTTGATTATGATTTAATACTTGGTCACCGCCGTTTGAGTATTATCGATGTAAGTACTAACGGTCACCAGCCAATGCCTCATGCTTCGGGTAACTGGATTATTTTTAACGGTGAGATTTATAATTATATTGAATTAAAGAAAGAACTAATACAAAAAGGTTTTGTTTTTAAATCAGATTCTGACACAGAAGTTATTCATGCTGCTTATCTGAACTGGGGCGTAGATTGTCTAAAAAAATTCAATGGCATGTTTTCTATCATACTCTATGATTCGAAAACCAAAAACTTATTTATTGCGAACGACAGGTTTGCAGTGAAACCTCTTTATCATTATGAAGACACGAACCGGGTATTACTTATTTCAGAACTTAAGCAGGCAAAGGAATTTGATTTTAGTTTTAATTTAAATAAAGAAGCGATTTCAGTGTACCTGAATAATCAGTATATTGATTATGACAATACCACTTTCTTTAAGGAAATAAACCGCCATACTCCTGCACATTATACGAATGTTCCATTAACCGAACCCATTGATTATAAGGAAAAATGTTATTATGAAGTATTGGGAAAAAGCAATTCCCAAATAAATTTTGAAGATGCAAAGGCACAGTTTAAAGATCTGCTGAAAAGCGCAGTCAACCTTAGGATGAGAAGCGATGTACCGGTAGGTTTTGCAAGTTCAGGAGGATTGGATTCCAGCGCAATTTTATATGTTACACACGAAATCCTCAAAAAAAACAACAGGACCGACAATATCAATACATTTTCGGCTGTATTTCCCGGCGATACTAATGATGAATCTGCTTTCATAAAAATAGTGGAAGAAGATTTGAAAGTAAAATCGCATTACGTTAATCCGATGGAAACTTTTGATATTAAAGATTTCGAAAAGCATATCTACCATCAGGATGAGCCCGTTTTAAGCACATCCTTTTATGCAGGCTGGGCGGTATCCCGTCTTGTCCGCGAAAAAAATGTAACCGTTTTACTGGTTGGACAAGGTGCTGATGAAATTCTTGCCGGGTATCATCATCATTTTTACCGCTATGGCAGACAATTGATTTTGTCGGGAAAAATAATTGCTTATTTATCAGAATTAAAAAAATACGCTGCAATAAAAAGTCTGAAGGTAAATGATTTGCATCGTATTATTATGAACGATGTGAAACTATCTCTTAAATTTAAGACAGGTCTAGCGAAAAAAAGCGGTCACTTAGCTGATAAATGGAACAGAGCAGATAAATTAACTGAGCTTCTGAAAATTGATTTGACCGAAACCATGATGCCTTTTTATTTGAGGGCCGATGATAGAAACGCTATGGCCTTTCATGTGGAAGCCAGGCATCCGTTTTTAGATTATCGTTTGGTTGATTTTTGTATGAGTTTGCCTGATAATATGAAAATAAAGAATGGCTGGCAAAAATATCTCTTACGGGAGACTATGCATGAAATGCCTGAAACGATACGCTACCGGAAAGATAAAAAGGGTTATACTACGCCACAGGATAAATGGCTGGTACAATACAAACAACAATTTGAAGATAACCTGCAATATCTTCCTGAGGAATACAAGAACATAAAAACAAATAATATATTCTTTAAATACGCTCTGGGGACATGGTTTAAAATGAACCATATTTAACTTCTCCTTTTTAATAACTTTAAGTTAAATATCAATTTAGAATTGTAATTTGTTTGATATTTAAAGCTTATGCCCAAAAAAACATTAATAGTTTCTCATGTTTTTCCTCCTGCACCCGGCATTGGTGGACGCAGGTGGGCGAAGTTTGCAAAATATTTATCGAGGAAGGGCTACGATATAACTGTTCTCACAGCTAAAAATTCATCCGTTACGGTTTCAGAATGGACCGATGATGTTAACGGAATAAGGATTGAAACTGTTCCGTTCCATTATCCAAAAACTGTTTCCAATCCTAAGCAAGGTATTTTTGGCAAGTTTGGTTATTTCTTCTGGATTTATTTTTTGAAAATTGTACAGCGAGGAAATTATTTTGACAAAACAATTTTTTGGAAAAAACAGGTACAGGATAAGATATCGGAAATAATAGTTAACCAAGGTATTGAGTGCGTTATTGTAACCGGAGGTCCGTTTAAATTGACGAATCATGTCGTTAAACTAAAATACAGGTTTCCTGCTGTAAAATTTATTGTTGATTTCAGGGATTTGTGGACGGAGGATTCTGAAATCACATTTTTCTCTGTAATGTCGCTGCGACGTAAGCGATACGAAAAAGAACTTGAAAAGGAAACTGTATTGCTGGCCGATAAGGTTATCACCACTATGGAGAGTATGAGTAATTATTTTTCTTCATTATCTGTCGCTAATAAATTTCTTACCGTATCAAATGGCTATGACCCTGATGATTTCTCCGGAATAAAAGAAACAGGCATGATGGATAAGGATAAAATTGTTTTTGTTTATGCCGGCACACTATATATTAATCTGCAATATATCATCCGGCCTTTTTTCGCGGCCATTGGTGAATTAAAAAAAACAAATCCGGACTTGTTTAAAAAATTGGAATTCAGATTCATCGGAAAATTCCCGCAGGAG
>JAHEYE010000059.1:0-479 GCA_023251695.1 Sphingobacteriaceae bacterium
CTTAATTCAAAATTAATTCTCCGTAATAACAATCATATCATTATTTTCCAGGTCGTAGGTGATATTGTTCTTGAGCGATTTCATAAATTCATTTCCCCACTTATTATAATAGGTACTGAAATTTTCAATACGCTCCTGAGGCAAACCATCCGGAAATAATTTTGATTTAAAGGCTTTAATCTGATTAAGCTCAGTGTCAAGCTTCGTTTTAATGGCGCGCAACGTTTTTTGCTCAAGCGCCGAAAGCGAATTTAAATTCTTTTGCTTCTCCGCCTCAACAGCGCCCGCTAAGGTTTTGTCTACCCTACCCGTTTCTTCAGAAATTTTCTTAAAGAGGTCCTCGATTGATTTCTTATGTCCGTCAAGGTTAAATGAATTGTTGCTTTTCTCAATGTAAAGCTTTACCAATTCCTGCTCGTTTTCAAATACATTTTCCATCTCAAATCCCAGTTTTTTAATTTTATTAATAATATTACTTT
>JAHEYE010000059.1:489-15487 GCA_023251695.1 Sphingobacteriaceae bacterium
ATTCATCAAACATGGCTTTATATTCCAGCCAGTAGGCCAACTCACCCGGACCGCCAACATAACACAAGTTCGGTAAAATAAATTGCTGGTAACATGGCCGCAAAACAACATTCGGACTTATTTTTTCGGGATATGAATTGATAAGCATTTCCATTTCCTGTTTCGAAAATACTTTATCCATGCCCGCCACCTTAAAACCATCTTTCTCTTTTTCGAAACGAACCCTTACACCATGCGCCATATAAAAACAGTTTATTTCGCGCGGGTTTACCTGTGCATCATATTTTAGCCCTTTCAGTCTTTCAATTGTTGCGTTTACAGATGCAGAAGCTGAATTGTCAAAAATATCTTTTGAAAAATAAGAAGCAAATGTTGATTTCAGTTTTTTATTGCTCCCGTCAGCCACCACCAAACCGTACTCTCCAAATAATTCATTTACCAAAAAACGGGTTGCAGATATCAGATCAGGGTGTATTAAATAAGCATTCTCAAACAAATTTAATAAATGATGGGCGTTCGCTCCATTACCTAAAATCTCCTTCAATTTTTCCCTTACTTCATTTAAAGTTCCTGTTTTAAAATTGCCAACCGGACCTTTTTCGGCCGAACTCCATTCTATTTTCTTACCGTAAGCATGAAAATGATTTACTTCCTCAAAATCATGATCCTCTCCTGCCATCCAATACACCGGAACAAAATTATTTTCGGGGAATTCAGCTTTTAATTTTTCGCAGAGATTAATTACGGAAAAAATCTTGTAAATAAAGTAAAGCGGTCCGGTAAACAAACATAACTGATGTCCGGTTGTAATTGTAAATGTGTTTTCCTTTAAAAGTAGTTGGATGTTTTTTTCAGAAATAGAACTTGTGTTTTTTACACTTTTACTTTGTTCATTCAGTACCTCAACCAAAAGTGCCCGGTTGTACTTTACATTTTGAATGCCCGACAAAGCATTTTTATACCCTGGTTTATCAGGAAAGAAATTATAAAACTCTTTCAATTCCTTTTTGCCCGACAAATAATCGAACACCAAAGAATCCAAAAGCTCCTTTCTGAGAGGCAGAGTTTTCTTCTCTAACATTATTTTATAATTTACTTCCAAATGCTAAATCTCCTGCATCACCTAATCCGGGAACAATATATGCTTGCGCTGTTAATTCCTCGTCAATTGCACCGCACCATAGTGTATAATTATTATCAGGCATATGTGCTTTTACGTGGTCAATTCCCTGCTGACTCGCTATTGCGGTGACCAAATGTGTATGTTTAGCTTTTCCTTTCGCCAACAATGCTTTATAAGTTAATACCATTGATGAACCCGTTGCTAACATCGGATCGCAAAGAATTAATATTTTATCATTCAAATCCGGACAAGCCACATATTCCAGAGCAATTTCAAAAGTATTGTCTTTGTGATGTTTTCGATAGGCGCTTATAAATCCGTTTTGGGCCCTGTCGAAATAATTTAAAATTCCAAAGTGCAATGGTAAACCCGCACGGAGAATTGTAGCTACAACCGGCTGTTCTGTTAATCTAACTGTTTCTGCCGTTCCCAATGGAGTAATAGTTTCGAAAGGCTCATAATTTAATGTTTTACTTAATTCATAAGCCATTACTTCGCCAATACGCTCCATATTCCGGCGGAAACGCATGCTGTCTTTCTGAATGTTTTCATCACGTATTTCATTTAAGAATTGTGTGAAAATTGAGTTATGCTGTGATAAATTGTGTACCATGTTATTTTTTGCTTAGTTCTATGAATAAATGTTTTTCAGATTGGTAAGATGACTTATCCAAAATTTCTATAGGCATTGTCGTGTCTTTAAATCCGGGTGCTTCCACATTCAAAATATATTTTCCGGGCGGAAGGATGATGATGCTTCTTCCGTTGGCAGGATTAGGATAATAATTGCCAATTAATTCCTTTGTAATAATATCGCTCACGCCAATAACTACATCGCGGTACTCGATAGTACCGTGATCGCGCGCTACCAGCTGACCAATAAGTACCGTATAATCCAGATCCGCTTCATTAAATAATACACGGTAAATATCATAATCGCCGTTACCCCCACCCCTTATCGAAGCCACGTAACCATATTTTCCGGATTTAGAAATTCTAAAATTCAAGTCATCGTAAGATGTATTAACAGGATAGCCCAAATTACGCGGGTTAATAAAACGCTTCTGGGTTTCATCGTAAGTCGCTTTAAAAATATCGTAGCCACCCATACTCGCATGACCTTTTGAACTAAAATAAAGTGTTTTTCCATCAGGAGATAAATTCGGAAAATCTTCATTCATTGGAGTATTAACTCCTACGCCTGCGCTCCTCGGATCGCCCCATTTTCCGGTTGGTAGTTTTGTACAAGAATAAATATCTGTTCCCCCAAAACCACCGTCGCGGTCGCTAGCGAAATAAACCGTATTCCCATCGTTACTTACGCAAGCTGCAATTTCATCTCCCGAACTATTAATAGGCTGAGGCAACAATTCAGGCTTCGAGAAATTACCGTTCGCATACATTTTTGTCATGTAAATCTTACCTGCACCTTTATAATCTGATTTATAAATTAAAAGGATGTCGCCTTTGGCATTCATTCCTATCACTTCTTCACCGCTGTTTCCTTCACATATGGGTTCTCCAATCACATCCGCTTCGGCATAAGTTCCATTGATTACTTTTGAAATGAAAATAGAGTTTTTATACTGACCATTATCCATTTTTTGAGCGTCCTTTTTTACGGGGCGTTTCGAATTGAACACCATATAATTTTCGGTTTCGGTGACAAAAGGATAATAATCAGTAAATGGGGAATTTATTGTTTTGCCCAAAGACTGGAAAATCACATCTACAGGAAATTTGGTGAGCTCTTTTGCATTAATACTGTATTGGATTTCCTGTTCAACGTTCGCAAGATTCGCATAATTCCCTTTTGCCAATTCTTTAAATTTATTAAAACTGGTAATAGCTTCATCATAACGATTTGCATACTGATAAGCCCTACCTAATAAAAAATCAGCATTTGGATTGTGTTTTTCTTTAGCCACAACAGCTTCCAGATAAGAAACCGCTTTAGATTTGTTGACGTTCGAATTCAAGTAACAAACACCAATGTTGTAATTATAAGTTTCGCTTTTGGGGTCGATCGACAAAAGGTTGGTGTAATCTTCAAGAGCTTCCTCGTAATTCTCGGCCTTTAACTTAATTTCGGCTTCCAACTCCAGCTTTTTTACCTCGCTATTCTGACTGAACAGAAAGCCCGCCTGCACCATAAAAATTATACATAATTTACTCCTCATTTTCCGGCAAAATCCTTTAAAAGAATCAGAGAATAAATATACAATTTTTGACCATATTCCGTTGTTTATCTACTACTTTATTTAACTTTAAGGCCTAATGTCTTCATTCTTAAAATCATTCTCATTTGCGCTCAAAGGCATAGCACATGGCTTTAAGCAACGCAACCTGAAAATCATTTTTATTTGTGCCATTTTAACGGTACTGGCCGCTCTCTTTTTAAAGGTTAATTCCACTGATTGGTGTATACTTTTGATTTGCATTGGAATAACTATTTCCCTTGAATTAATTAATTCTGCAATTGAGGCAATGGTGGATTTAATAAGCCCTGAATACAACCAAAAAGCCGGTAAAGCAAAAGACATGGCCGCAGGGGCTGTTCTCGTTTTTTCACTGATTTCTCTCATAATTGGAATAATGATCTTGGGAAAATATTTTTTGGATACTTTGAACCTTCAACTTTAAAATTTAATCAAATGAGATTTGCCGAGACCGAATTAATTTTGACCGAAGACAAACGTGTTTATCACATTAACTTAAAAGCAGAAGATATTGCCGATACTGTTATTGTGGTTGGAGATCAAGGACGAGTTGCACAAATAAGTTCTTTCTTCAGCAAAATAGATTTTAAAACCGAACACCGCGAGTTTGTAACGCATACTGGGTGGTTCAATGGCAAACGTATTACAGTTTTATCAACCGGTATTGGTACTGATAATATTGATATTGTTATGAATGAATTGGACGCGGCTGTTAACATCAATCCTGAAACAAGAGAACTTAATCCTCATTTAAAAAATTTAAACATCATACGGTTTGGTACCAGCGGCGCTTTACAACAGGAAATTCCGGTTAACGGAATTGTGGTAAGCTCGCACGGAATTGGTTTAGACGGGCTTTTGAATTTTTACGAAGGCTGGGAAAAAGCTTGTGAGAATGATATCAGTAACGCTTTCATCAAACACACAGGTTGGCTACCTAACCTTCCCTATCCGTATTGTGTGAAAGGTTCCGAAAACTTAATGAATAAATTCAAAAACGGTAACCATATTGGCATAACGGCCACCGCACCGGGATTTTATGGTCCGCAAGGAAGAGAAATACGTTTAAAAGCTTCAACAAAAAACCTCAACGATTTATTAACAAGTTTCAGTTATGAGGGACATAAAATTACCAACTTTGAAATGGAGACCTCAGCTCTTTACGGTTTAGGTAAAATGTTAGGCCATAACTGTCTTACCGCTTGCGTAATCATCGCCAACAGGGTGAGGAAAGAGTTCACAAAAGACTACAAAAAAAGCGTAGAGTTATTAATAGAAAATAGTTTAGAGCGATTAACAACATAATTGTTAAAAAGTATTACCCTGCCTAAAAAATGACCCAAGCGCTTGGGCTACTTTTGTTATACTCTATGAAGGCCGGAAAAAATCAAATGAACCTAAAAGAGGTAATTGCTTTAATTACCCTGCTTGATGACCCGGACGAGACCATCTATTCCCAGGTAAAAGAACGCTTCATTATGCTGGGGCCGCAAGCCATCCCGCATTTGGAAACTGCCTTCGAGAATAGCTTTGATGTGATGATGCAAAAACGCATCGAAACCATTATCCGCAACATTAATTTTCAGGCCCTCCACAAAGCCCTTAAACATTGGGCCGAACACGAACAGGAAGATTTGTTCAAAGGGGTTTGTATGATTGCCCGATACCAATATCCCGACCTGGATGAAAACAAAATAAAAAAACAAATTCTGCAGTTAAAGCAGGACGTATGGCTTGAAATTCATGACGACCTTACCGCCCTCGAAAAAGTTAAGATCATCAATCATATTTTATTTGAAGTACACCAGTTCAGCGGAAATATCACCAATTATCACGCACCGCAAAATTCATTCTTAAATGTAGTTCTCGAAACCAAAAAAGGAAACCCGGTGATGTTAAGTGTTGTGTATGCTTTAATATGTAAAGAACTGGATATTCCTGTTTTTGGGGTGAATTTGCCTCAGCATTTTGTTCTGGCATATGTAAACGATTACGCTAATCTCTACGACACCAATCACAAAACGCTTTCCGATAATATTTTGTTTTACGTGAACCCTTTCAGCAAAGGCTTAATCTTCCAGCAAAAAGATATTGATTCCTTTCTGAAACAATTAAATGTTGAGCCTGAGAATAAATATTACCTCCCTTGCAGTAATCTGGAGATATTAAAGCGTGTATTGAATAATTTGGTGTACTCGTTCGAGAAATTAGGTTATGCCGAGAAAGTGGAAGAGCTGAAATCGCTTGAAAAGGGTTTGTAGAAGAATTCAACTACGATTTTTTTGGCTAAAGCCAATTTAATTCTATTAATTGTTGCCACGACCTTAAGGTCGTGGCAATTTAATTTATAACAGATAGGACTTTAGTCCAAAATTAGCTATTGAAAATTTTGCCTATTGTTTTAAAGATAAGTTTAAGGTCGGTACCCAAACCCGCTTCATTAATGTATTTAAGATTGAGTTGCAGTTTGGAAGGCATTACTTCTTTAATATAGGTCTCTTCAGGATTTTGAGATTTAGCAAGTAATTCGTTTTCGTTTATATAGTCGATAGAAGCATAGTCGGTAATGCCAGGCTGAACAGATAAAACCTTCTTTTGCTCCTCATTATACATTTCAACATACTTACGGACTTCAGGCCTTGGCCCCACCAAACTCATACTACCAAACAATACATTAAATAATTGTGGAAGTTCGTCCAATTTAAACTTCCGTAAAAAATAACCAACCGCTGTTATTCTCGGGTCGCGACCACCAACCGTTAACAATCCTTTTTTATCGGAATTGTTGGCCATGGAACGGAACTTGAATAATTTGAAATCAACGTTGTTCTTCCCCACCCTTGTCTGTAAATAGAAAATGGGGAAACCAGATGTTATGGCAACGGCAATACTAATAAGTAGTAAAACCGGCGATAAAAGGATAAGGCCAATGAGAGAAGCAATGATATCGAAGAGTCTTTTCAACCCAATACCTTATTTACCGATTCAAGTACAGCTTTTATAACCGTTTCGGTGAGTTCGTTATTAAGGTCATAATATACAGGTAAACTGATTTCTGCACTGTAATTCTTATAAGCCACCGGATAATTTTTAATGTCGTAACCAAGATTCTTATAAAAACTCATACAAGGCACCGGAATGAAGTGGACGTTAACAGAAACATCCCGGTCGAAAATCTCTTTAATAATGGCATCGCGCTGTTGTTCGCTTATTCCTTTAATACGCAAAGGATATAAATGATAACAGCTTGTTTTATTGGCCTTGCTATAGATAGGCAAAGTAAATCTTTGGTCTTTAATGAATGCAGCCGCATATTTATCAAATATCTCCCGTCGCCGGACCAAAGTATCATTATCGTAACGTTCAATTTCAATTAAACCAATCGCTGCACAAATATCTGTCATATTACATTTATAACCCGCCTCAATAATATCATAACGCCAGTTTCCTTTTTGGGTTTTGGCTAAAGCATCTTTATTCTGACCATGAAGTGTTTTAATACAGAGGTATTTATAGATGGCTTCGTTATCAAAAGGTTCAGGCAGGTTCAAACAAACTGCTCCTCCTTCGGCGGTCACCAGATTTTTCACGGCATGGAAGGAAAAGATGGAAACATCGCAAAGACTCCCGGTTTTCTTTCCATTATAAGAAGCGCCAAAAGAATGAGCCGCATCTGCAAGTACTAAAACTCTGCCTAATTGTTTTTGGATATCGTTATTGGGTTTGAATTTATCTTTGTTTCTTACTGATATAGCATTAATCTCTTCAAAATCGCAAGGCCATCCGGCAAAATCGACCGGCATGATGGCTTTTGTTTTTGAAGTTATGGCTTTTTCAATAGCTGAAGTATTAATATTGAAGTCGTGCTCGTTCACATCCACAAAAACAGGCGTAGCGCCGCAATGGATGATGACATTGGCTGTTGCTGTATAAGTATAGGCAGGCAAAATAACCTCATCGCCTTCTTTCACACCAAACCAACGTAACATTATCTCTAAACCTGCAGTTGCCGAATTCAAACATAAGGTGTTTTTATTGCCACAATAAGCTGTAATTTTTTTCTCGAACTCCTTGGTACGCGGGCCCGTAGTAATCCAACCCGACTTTAAAGCTTTAACTACTTCGTCGCAAATTTTATCATCAATACGTGGTGGCGAAAATGGGATCATGCTTCGGTTAATTTAACTGCAAATTAACGAAATAATAAGCTTAAATCTTGTGGGCCGAAAAGCATTTTCAAGAAGGTGCCTTTCAACGTTATTAACAATCCTATCTTAATTACCCCTGTAGTTTATACACATTAACGTGTTGAATCATAATTGGTAGCGCAAAGCCCATGCCTTATTTGATTCTCTATTTTTAGCAAAAGTTATACTAACAATTTCGCAAAAATAATTTAACCGTAATGAACACACAAAACTTAAAAACAGAACTGCAGTCGGTGTTAGACAGTGATCTTGCATTACGCAAGGAGTTTACCCACTTAAAACGCTCATTGAGCGACTATCGCAATCAATTAATTGAACGTGATGAAGACTGCAAACGCCTTCAGGTAACCATTGATGTATTAAATACGAAAATGGTAGTAATGGAACGTGATAACGTGAATTACAAGGCCGAATTGGCTTCGTTTAAAGAACTGCGTTCAACCATTAAAGAACAATTGCAGTCGAAACAAGAAGAGATCGAAAACTACGTTCGCGAAATTGATAGTTTAAAATCTCAATTGGACACAATTGCGAATCATTACGATACACGCCTTGAAAATGGCTTAAAAGCTTCGGCCGAAGAGCTCGAAAACACAAAAAACGAATTAAACGCTCAAATTGAAGAAATCCGTTCGAGCGCACATTACCGCGAAATTGGTGTGCGTGACGAGTGCGAACAAAAAATAAATGAGCTTACTCAGTTAATGGCCGAAAAAGAAATGAATCTTTTAGCTAAGCATGAGTCGGAGATTACTGCAATTAATACAGAGTTTAATGCTAAACTTGAAGAGTTAACCGGTTCGTACGAAACTAAATTAAATGATGCGGCTTCTTTATCTACTAATCATATCGATTCTTTAACAAATGAATATGAAGGTAAATTAAAACGCCTTGAGGATTCATTAACAGCACAAATAAACGAAAACAAGACTTCGTACGAATACACAGTTTCATCTATTCAAAGTGAAGCTACTAATAAGAACAAAGAATTAGTTGCTAATTACGAGAAGCAGTTAAACGATTTAATGGAGATGGCGGATGGCGACATCGAAAAAATAAAATCCGAATACGAAGAGCGCTTATCTAATACATTAATACATTCGAACGAACAAAACAGCAAATTAACTGAAGATTTAAATAAGTTTGTTCTTGAAAACGAGCATTTCAAAGAGAAGATCCGCGAAATGATTGCACATATTGACGAACAGAATACAAAAATTGAAGGTTTAAGTCGTGAGGTTGAAATTAAAAATGATGAAATCAATTCATGGATTGAGAAATACAATACATTAAATGCGGAATTTGAAGGTTATAAGTCTTTAGCAACACAATCGCAGGACGAACAAATGCTTGGCTTGAATACAGATTTAGGCAAACATGCTGAAACTATCGCCGAATTAAAAGCGGAATTAGAATCGAAAAATAATGTGATTGCTGAATTAAATTCTTCTGTTTCTTCAAAAAGTGCGGAGTTAGGTTATACTAAATCTGAAATTGAGCGTCTTAATAGTGAAATAAGTAAGAGTCTAGAAGAGTGGAACGAAAAAGAAACATCTTTCGAAAGCTTTAAAAATGAATTAGAGGTTATCTCTAAACAACAAATTGCTGCTAAAGATGTAGAGTTCGAGAAACTATTAGCAGAAAACTCTAACTTAATTAATGAAATTGATTTAGCACAAGATAAAGTTGAAGCACAAGAAGAAGAACTTGCTTTATTAAAATCGGAAGTATCTGAATCTTCAACCGGTGTTGAGGGTCGTGTTTCTGAATTAAAAGAAACCATTAACGCGAAAAATTTCGAGTTAACTACATTAACTGCTGATAATGCCGGTTTAAGTGCAGAAGTTACAGCCTTAAAGGCGGAACTTGCTGAATTAAACGCACAATTAGAGAACGCAGGTTCTTCAAATGAGTGGGAAAGCAAATACAATTCGGTTACTGAAGAGTTGAACGGATTAAGAACTGCTGCTGAAACGCATGTCGGAGAAATTGTAAGACTGAATTCAAAAATAAAATCTTACGAAAGTGAATTGTCTTCTTTAAAAGAATCTCCTGAAGCTAATACCGAACAACAAGAATACATTGATCGCCTGTTCAAACAAATTGATGAATTAAATCAGGAAAAATTAAACTTGTTGAATGAAAAAGGACAAATGGCAGAACAGTTGTTAAAGATGAATGATGTGGTAAGCGATATCTCTCAACATGTTGACAGCCAGAATATTGATGTAAGCGATTTGAATAATCAGCGGAAAAATATTATATTAGCTAAGTCTTCTTCTGGAATTACCAACGAAGGTAACCCAATGAAGAAGCAGATTAACGAATTGGTGCGTGAAATAGACAAGTGTATTGCTTTACTAAGTGCTTAATTTTTAACGCCCTTTTTAGTTTTCCATGAATGAGGTAAGTATAAAAGTAGAAATCGCGGGAGGCTTATACCCCCTGAAGGTTAAAACCGAAGACGAGGAAAACGTAAGAAAGGTTGTTGATTTAATAAATACTAAGATCGCCGAGTTTGAAAAAACTTACGCGATTAAAGATAAAAAGGATTGCTTGGCCATGGTAATGTTGCAGTTAGTATCGCAATTTTACATGAAGGCTGAAGAATCTGAAAAAGAATTAAGCCATTTTAAAATACTATTGATTGATGTGGAGATGATGTTACAAGAACACCTCTCAAATATCAAAAACATAGAAGAATAATTTCCGAAATTTCGGAATACACGTTTCACGCACAAATTAGGTCCTGTTAAACCGGGAAATAGTTTGTGCGTTTTTTATTTATTTAATGTTGAAATCATGAATTTAGATTTAAATATCATCGAGATAAGTATCATTGCCGGTGGGCTTATTTTAGGATTAATTGTCGGCTTTATATTAGCCGGCTCCCGTTTAAACCGCAGTGCGAAAAAAGAAAAACAAAATCTTATTAAGGAAGCTGAAGTGAAAGCGGAGGCCCTGAAACAGGAAAAGATACTTCAGGCGAAAGAAAAATTCCTTCAGTTAAAAGCTGAACACGATAAACAGGTTCAGGAAAAAAACAATCATATTTCTGTTTCCGAAAACCGTTTAAAACAAAAGGAAAACGACTTATCTAAAAAAATTGAGGAAGCTAACCGCAAAGATAAAGAATTAGAATCCCAGCGTCAACAGCTCAGTTTACAAACCGATTTATATAAACAACGTAACGAAGATGTAGAAAAACATCATCGCCGTCAGGTAGAAATGCTTGAGAAAGTTTCAGGCATGAAAGCAGATGAAGCGAAAGCCCAATTGGTGGAAAGCGTAAAAGCAGAAGCAAAAACTGCTGCCATGGCTTACATTAAAGACATCATGGATGAAGCTAAGTTGACCGCGAATAAAGAAGCAAAGAAAATTATTGTTCAATCGATACAACGCGTAGCAACTGAAACAGCTATAGAAAATTCAGTTTCTGTTTTTCATATCGAAGGTGATGAAATGAAAGGAAGGATTATCGGTCGTGAAGGCCGTAACATCCGTGCTTTAGAAGCCGCAACCGGCGTTGAGATTATTGTTGATGATACCCCTGATGCCATAACATTATCATGTTTCGATTCTATACGCCGCGAAATTGCCCGTTTGGCTTTACACCAATTAGTAAGCGACGGTCGTATTCACCCGGCCCGTATTGAAGAAGTAGTTGAGAAAACCAAAAAGATGATCGAAGAAGAAATCATTGAAATTGGTAAGCGTACTTGTATTGATCTTGGAATTCACGGTTTACACCCTGAACTGATACGTATGGTGGGAAGAATGAAATACCGCTCCTCTTACGGACAAAATTTATTACAGCACTCGCGCGAAGTAGCAAACCTTTGTGCTATTATGGCAAGTGAGATGGGATTAAATGCACAAACAGCCAAGCGCGCAGGTTTATTACACGATATTGGAAAAGTACCCGAAGATTCTCCGGAATTGCCTCACGCAATACTAGGAATGAAACTGGCAGAGAAATACAAAGAAAAACCTGAAGTATGTAACGCCATAGGTGCCCACCACGATGAAATTGAAATGACAACATTGTACTCCCCTATCATACAAGTGTGTGATGCGATTAGCGGTGCCCGTCCTGGTGCCCGCCGTGAGATTGCAGAACAATACATGAAGCGTTTAAAAGATTTGGAAGCACTTGCATTATCGTATGAAGGCGTAGAAAAAACTTATGCTATTCAGGCCGGACGTGAATTACGTGTTATAGTAACAAGCGAAAAAGTAAGTGATGCTAAAGCTGAAGAATTGGCATTTAATATTTCACAAAAAATTCAAACCGAAATGACTTATCCGGGACAAGTGAAAGTAACCGTGATTAGGGAAACAAGAGCTACATCTTACGCTAAGTAAAATGATTTTAAAACAAATTCTAAAAGGAGAAATAGTCGTTACACTGTTTCTCTTTTTTATTTTACAATCCTGCTCCAACAAGACAATAGAAAATCAAGCACCTGCGGTCAATGAAGTTAAAGCCGGAGAAAAATTCCTGATTATTCTTCCGGAAAACCATGACGAAGGTTATTTATGGAAGCTCAGTGATAAACATAATAATTCTGTTATTGAAAACATGGGTGCGGTATGGCACGGGAATAATAAAGGTATTTATTTCAGGTTTATGACAGGAAAAAACGGTACGGATACTTTACATATGACCTTATTCAAAACTCAACAAGTATCGAAAGAAAGGGATTCGGTGAAAACAGTTGCTTACATTATTAAAGTATCAGAATAAGCGGATATTTTATAAGTCCATATCGAAGCCGCACTTAAAATGCACTTTCGGACAATCTTTAAAACCATGAATGCCACAAGGACGGCACTCCAGGTTTTTTACCTCAATAATTTTTGAATTATCAGATAGTGGTCCGAACCCAAACGCAGGAATAGTTGAAAGAAAGAATGCTGTTACATTTGCGTTCATTGCCGAAGCGAGGTGTAATGGTCCGCTATCGTTCACATAATTCATTTCAGCATTTTTCATTAGAGCTGCCGATTGTAATAAAGTCAATTCCCCGGCCAATACTTTTGTATTCTTGTGGCTCATTTTGTAGCTTAAACTATTACATATACCCATGTCGTGTTTGGAGCCAAGAATAAATACGACAGTATCCTCTGGAATTTTATTACACAAAGTGACCCATTTTTGTTCCGGTAATTGCTTGGTACGCCATACCGAAGTAGGCGAAATGCAAATGTATTTTCCGGTGACGTATGTTTTTGCTTTTTCAAAATCATATGCAGAAGGGTATAGTTTTGGTTTTGCTATTGTTTTATCAGTTATGTCTTCTATCAACTCATTATACCTTTCAGTTTCATGCCGGCCGTCACCAATAATATGATCAACCTTTTTAGTAAAGAACTTAGAAAAAATTCCTTCACTAAAACCTACTTTATAACTTGCTCCCGAAAATGCGGTTAAAAACCCTGAGCTGGAGTAACGGTGCAAATTAATAACTGCATCGTAATTACTTTGCTTTATTTTTTTACGGAGTTTGAATAAAGCGGCATACTTCTCATGGTTTTTATCCCACACAATTATTTCTTTCAGAAAAGGGTGTCCTTCATAAAGGCTTTCATTTCCTCTCCGCACCAACAGACTAATGGTAGCGTCCGGCAAAGATGTATGCAGCTTTTCCAAAACCGAGCTCGCCAGAATTGCATCACCAATGAATGCGGTTTGAATAACTAATATATTATTGAAATCTTTTTTCAATTACACCGCTACATTATGCTCTCGGAGAGCATCGTTAAGAGACGTTTTTAAATCAGTACTTGCTTTTCGCTTTCCGATGATCAGTGCACAGGGCACCTGAAATTCACCGGCAGGGAATTTTTTAGTGTACGAGCCGGGGATTACAACACTTCTTTCAGGAACGTATCCTTTTGTCTCAATAGATTTTTCTCCCGTAACATCAATTATTTTAGTAGATAAAGTCAAAACTACATTTGCGCCTAACACGGCCTGCTTCCCTACTCTTACTCCTTCTACAACAATACAACGCGAACCAATAAAACAATCGTCTTCAATAATTACCGGGGCAGCCTGAACAGGTTCCAATACACCGCCAATGCCAACGCCACCGCTCAAGTGTACATTTTTTCCAATCTGCGCGCAACTGCCAACGGTTGCCCATGTATCCACCATTGTTCCGCTATCCACATAGCCGCCAATATTTACATAACTTGGCATCATGATAACACCAGGAGCTAAAAAAGAACCGTATCGCGCAATCGCGTGAGGCACTACGCGCACTCCTAATTTTGCATAATCTTTCTTTAGGGCCATTTTATCGTGAAATTCAAAAGGACCCACTTCAATTGTTTCCATTTTACGGATAGGGAAATACATAATAACTGATTTCTTCACCCAGTCATTCACTTTCCAGCTACCATCGGCCAAAGGCTCTGCCACTCTTAGCTTACCTTTATCCAATAACTCGATAACCTCGTTAATTGTTTTCTGAGTACTTGCTTCTTTCAGCAAATCGCGGTTTTGCCATGCGGCTTCAATAATGTTTTGCATAGGACTGCAAGTTACTAAATATTCAATTCTTATTGATAATTTTGCTTAAATGCGTAATACTGTTTTGATATTTTTAATGGTTTTTGGCTCAGAAGTTCTCTCCCAGCCATTAGTAATTGCTCATAGGGGTGCTAGTGCTTATAAGCCTGAAAACACCATTTCTGCATTTGAAGAAGCCATTAAAATGAAGACGGATTATATCGAAACCGATGTGCACCAGACCAAAGACGGGATTGTTGTGATTATGCATGATTTTTCTGTTTCCCGTACCTGCAACCAGCCAAAAAATTTAAAGCGTGAAATAAAAGATCTGAACTATTCAGAGTTCTCATCTTTAAAAATAAAAGGTAGCGGCGAACATCCGCCAAGTCTGGATTCAGCTATAAAATTCATTAACGGCCGCTGTAAATTATTGATAGAAATAAAAAAAGGTAGTGACTATTATCCAGGCATTGAAAGCAATATTTTAGCAATAATAAAAGCAAACAATGCAGAGAATTGGGTGGATATTATTCACTCTTTCGATAAGCAAGCGCTTCTGAATTTACAACAACAAAAAACAGGTGCTAAACTTCAGAAACTGATTGTGTTTAAATTTCCTTTAGCCAGTTTTACATTCTCGAAAAAAGGGGAAAAAGACGATTTTTCGTCGTGGCAGGGGGTGAATATCCAGCGTCATTTTGCGAATAAACGCATTATAAAAAAGCTGCATTCACAGAACAAAACGGTATTTGTTTGGACAGTAAATAAAAAGCGGAAAATGAAGAAATTAGTGCGCTATGGGGCTGACGGGATCATTACTAATAAGCCCGATGTGGCAAGGAGTGTAATAAAAAAATAGTGTCTTTGACTTAAAAGCATACCCAAATCTATCTTTAATATTGTTTTTGATCCCTAATTGGAGCAAATT
>JAHEYE010000018.1 GCA_023251695.1 Sphingobacteriaceae bacterium
TAAAGAGTACTAGTTGTTGTGGTGGGGAGGATGAAGAAGATATGGACTCAGACTGTTGTTCGGATGAAAATGATGTTGCCCGTTGTTCCCCTGATTTTACCATTAAAAAAGCGATTGATTCTGATTTCCTGATTTCTGATTTTAATTTATTTGCGATTGCTCCTTTACTTTTCGATTTTAAAATTGAGACTGTTTCAATTTCAGTTTCAAAATATTTTTTCCCGCCTCCGGATTTGCTTCATAGTAATATTATCCGTACTACTTTCCTAAGAATTTAATGGTTTAATTGTATGCCGGACCCTTCGACAAGCTCAGGGCCCGGAGAAAGTATTAACCATTAAATTAAATCAAAATGAAAAAAACATTATTATTGGCCGCAATATTCATATCGTATTATGGATACAGCCAAAAGAACGCCATAAAGACCGAAACAATAACTGTTAAAGGAAATTGTGAGCAATGCAAAAAAAGAATTGAGAATGCTGCCGACCTAAAAGGCGTCAAAGTAAGTAACTGGAACGAAGAAACTAAAGTTCTTTCGGTAACTTATAATTCAGAGAAAGTGAATCTTCAGCAAATCATGCAGGCCGTTGCCAAATCAGGGCATGATGCAGGAAGCGAGCAAGCATCTGATGCCGCCTATAAAAAATTACCGGGTTGTTGCCAGTATAAAGACCGCGCCTGCGAGGAAAAGAAAAAATAAATTTATCCCTATGAAAAAAATCTTTTTTCTCGCAGCGGGATGCATGTATCTTGCCTTTTCGTCAGCGCAAATAAATGGCTTTGTTTTTGAATTCGATCAGAATAAGAAACAGGCTGGTCTGCCTAATGCTATTGTTCAGGTCAAACATGGCGAATTTACTACAACCGATACTTCTGGAAAATTCTCTTTTGCTTCTGCAAAAAAGGGTGACACGCTTATTTTTTCTTTAACCGGATATAAAACAGAGGCAGTTATTCTTAAAAACTTAGACAAACCGCTTTCGGTTAATTTGAGTAGTGGAGTAATGCTGAATGAAATTGAAATTGCCTACCGCACTAACGGTACCGATATTTCATATATGAGTGCGATGAAACTCGAGATTTTGAATGAGCGCTCATTAATGAAAGCGGCATGCTGTAATTTATCCGAGAGTTTTGAAACCAATCCGAGTATTGATGTGAACTTTGCTGATGCGGTTACCGGAACAAAACAAATTCAAATGCTGGGTTTATCCGGACAATACGCGCAGATTACAAAAGAGAACATGCCTTACATGCGCGGATTGGCGAATGGTTATGGGCTCACTTTTATTCCCGGAACCTGGATAAAGTCGATACAATTAAGTAAAGGCGCCGGTTCTGTTGTGAATGGGTACGAAAGTTTTACCGGACAAATTAATACCGAATTGCATGACCCTGCAAACATGGATAAATTTACATTTAATAGTTATGTAAATGAAAACGGACGTAATGAATATAATTTGGAATTTAAGCAGGCAGTGACGAAACATTTTTCCACCAATTGGTTAGCACACGCTAGTTATAATCCATTAGCAGAAGACAAGAACAAGGATGGTTTTGCTGATATACCTACGGGCCGGCAATATAATATTATGAAAAAGTATACCTATGAGGGAAAAAAAGGATTTGAAGGAAGATGGGGGGCAAGTTATTTAAAAGATGAACGCCTAGGTGGACAAATTTCAAATAATAAAGTAAGCTCGGATACATTATTACCTTATTATATTGGTATTAATAACGAAAAATGGGAATTGTTCAGTAAAACAGGTTATGTGTTCAGGAAAAAGCCCGGAACAAGCATGGGCTTGCAACTATCGTATTTAAATCATAATCAAAATAATTATTTTGGAACTACAACCTACAATGCCTTACAAAAAACTTTTTACGCGAATTATATTTTTCAGGGAATAATTAAAACCACCGATAATACGTATAAGATCGGCGCCAGTTATCTCGATGATGATGTGGCAGAAAAATTTCAGTTGTTTAAATTTTACCGGAGAGAGCAGGTTGCAGGCGCTTTTGCTGAATTGGCCATCAACCGTAAAGAAAAATTCAACATGGTAGCAGGTCTCCGCGCCGATTATCATAATTATTATGGCATATTTTATACACCACGTTTACATTTACGGTACGCATTTTCAACTAACAGTGTTCTGCGTTTAAGCGGCGGGAGAGCGTTACGGACAGCTAATATATTTGCCGACAATGCGTATTTAATGGCATCATCCCGTGTATGGAACCTTGAAGTGTCTGATTTGTCTATGCCTTATGGGTTAAAACCTGAAACAGGTTGGAATTACGGATTAAATTTTACGCAACGGTTTAAAATTAATTACCGTGAAGCTTATATTACAATTGATGCTTACCGTACTGATTTTGAAAATCAGGTAGTGATAGATTTAGATAGTCCTTATCAGGTTTCAATTTATAATTTAAAAGGACCTTCATTTTCTAACACTGCACAATTTGAATTTAATATGGAACCGCGTAAACGTTTCTTTGTAAAAACAGCCTACCGTTATGTGGATACCCGTATGGCATACGCTCAGGGATTACGCCAAAAACCAATGGTATCAACGCATCGTGCCTTTATTAATTTCAGTTATGAAACGCGGAATGAGCATTGGCAATTTGATTTTACAACACAGTATAACGGCACCAAAAGATTACCTGATACGCAAATCGGTCCGACCTTGGGAGCTATAGCTAGAAATACATCGCCTGGCTTTTTTAATTTATTAGGGCAAATAACCTATTTGGCTAAATTTAAAAAATCAGAGTTCCATGTTTATTTAGGTGTGGAAAATTTATTGAATTACAAACAAACAAATCCTATAGTTGCAAGTGATGCGCCTTACAGTAAATATTTTGATGCGAGTATGGTTTGGGGCCCAATTTACGGAAGGATGATTTATGCAGGTTTGCGGTTTAAGATAAAAGAATTGACCTGGCTGAAGTTTAAGGAGGACTTATAATTTGATTTCAAACGACTTCGGTAACTGACCCGGTGACCGAAGACACGCCGCAAGTAAAAACTATTTCACAGAGCTAAGAATAAGTCCTTTTTCATCGGGAGATGTTTCCGAGTGTTTCCGGATTTTATCAATTAATAAAGCATTAAATTTTTTTGGTTCCTCAAAAACCGGACAATGTGCTGAGTTTTCAAAAACTATAAATTCTTTATGCGGTGATGTGAGCGAATTATAATACTCTTTAGTGATATCAGCACAAGTTATAAAATCGTGTTTGCCTTGAATAAAATAAACCGGAACTTTTAATTCGGAAGCAGTTTCATTGAGGTTGATAGATAAAAATTGATCGTTCCATAGTAAACGTTTTGAACGGTAGGTGCCCGCTAAATAATTTATCTTATCCTTAAAAGTAAATTCAGGAGCAAGGGCAGTAACTTTAGTTAATTGATAATGACCATTTTTTTTGTAAAATATTTTTGCGTTACGCTCAATCCAGCTATACATTTTAATGGCATCTTTTAGTAAAACATCACCTTCAATGGTACGGCTCAAACCAAACTGGGCCATGTGGGTAATTTCTTTTTTGGTAGCCCAGCTTCCGGCTAATTTATTAATGGTATCGTAGGACAGTGAGAGATTTTTTTTAGCATTTACTACCTGACCCAAGCCAATGTAAGCGTAATAATCTTCCGGATAATTTTTTATGGTTAAGATTCCTAATATGGAACCCCAGGAGTGGCCGGCTAAAAATATTTTTTGCTGATTAAAACGCTGTTTAAGATAGTTTGTTATCTCATGTGTGTCATCTAATATTTGCTGCAAACTAAAACTGGAGTCGGGAACTGAATAAGAATTGGATTTCCCTGCACCACGTTGATCCCACATTACAATGGTATAATATTTTTCAAGATCTTTATTGTAATGTCGCAGCAAAGGCATTTCGCTGGTACCCGGACCGCCATGTAAAAATAATAAAACAGGGTTTGTAATATTTTCGCCACGTATTAAAGCCCATTGCTCAATGCCGCCAATCGTTAATTTTTTTATTTCCGAAACCGGTTTAGCATTTGTAAGGTTAGAATGACGGATTTTAGGTGTATACCCGCACGAGACAATAAACAAAGCCGCAAGTAATATAATACTTAATTTAAAAAAATTATTCAGGAGTTTATTTCGCACTACTCAATCACCAATTTCCCAACACTCACAACTTCTTTATTACTTAAAACAGAATAATTGTAAATACCTTTTGGAAGGTTTTCAGTTTTTATAAAGTTGTTTCCTTGTTTTACATTTTGCCGGTTTACAAGTTGTCCGAGCATATTTCTTAATTCAAATTCACCATTTACAACTTCTTT
>JAHEYE010000281.1 GCA_023251695.1 Sphingobacteriaceae bacterium
GCTTGAGAATTTGAGTAAACCTGTCATTTTAACCGGTTCGCAATTACCAATTGGAATTATCAGAACTGACGGAAAAGAAAATTTAATTACTGCCATCGAAATAGCCGCGGCAAAAAACAATAAGGGCAAATCCATCATTCAGGAAGTTTGTATTTATTTCGAATATAAATTGTACCGTGGTAACCGCACCTTCAAGTACAATTCGGAACATTTTGACGCGTTTAAATCACCGAACTATCCTTTTTTAGGAGAAGCGGGTGTGGAAATTCAGTATAACGAGCGTGCATTTTTAAAGCAAAGTTCAAAAGCGTTGAAAGTACATACCGAATTGGATAATGATATTTTAGTTTTGAAATTATTTCCAGGACTTAGCAAAAAGATCACCATATCTTTATTAAATACGAAAGGTATTAAGGCCATTATCCTCGAAACATTTGGTGCCGGTAATGCAACCACAGAAGAATGGTTTATTAACGGGTTAAAATCTGCAATAGCCAAGGGCATCGTTATTTTAAATGTTACGCAATGTCATGAGGGTAGAGTAGTGCAGGGCATGTACGAAACCAGTAGGCAGTTAAAAAATATTGGTGTTGTAAGTGGTCACGATATTACTTACGAAAGCGCTGTTACTAAACTCATGTTCTTACTCGGACAAAAACTTCAGCCTAAAAAAGTAAAAGATTTATTGGAGAAAAATTTGAGAGGGGAATTGACGGAGTAAAAAGTGTGTGGCTTCGACAAGCTCAGCCACCATAGTAGAATTCCACCACGGTGGCTGAGCTTGTCGAAGTCACAACAAACGCTACTTCTTAGAATTCTTCTTTTCAAACTCCTTAATAATCTGTTCATCGGTTTTTCCGATTAAAGCACGGGCGGCGTCGGCCTGAGTGGCCCATTCGGTGTTAGGGAATAAATTAATTATCTTTCCATACAATTCACGGGCACGGTCTTCATCGTTCAGCAGGGTAACTTCATCATACAATTGCGCAAGTAAAAACATGGCGGCACCGCGGTTCTTGAAATTAGGGAAATCCTGAGAACATTTCTCATAACAAACCTGTGCCTGCGGAATATTATTAATGCTCGTTGCAATTTGTCCGGCCTTTAATAAAAATACCGGCGCCAAAGAATCATCTTTACAGTAAAAACTGAAATCGGTGAAAGCTTTCACAGCCTTATTTCCTACTTCCGGCTTAAGTTCAGTTGCCGCTAGAATAATGCTATCGTTTTTTATTGCATCTAAATACAAAGTACGGCACTCATTGGTATAAACCGAATTTCCCGGGTTTACAATTACAGAATCTTTTTTCGCTTCTGATTTTATTTCTTCTGTTTTTCCGCTGCAATTATAAAACAATAAAAAAACAGTCACCGCCGCTAATAAAATAAGCAATATCTGTTTTATGATGTTCTTAAACTTCATTTTTTAGGTTTATAAACTTTTATTTTATAATCAGGGCTTACTTTTCCCTTGCTGATATCAGTTAATTTACCTGCTATTAATGTTCTTTTAAGCGGACTAATTTTATCTGTAAATAAAACACCTTGTATATGATCGTATTCGTGTTGGATGATACGGGCAGGAATGCCATCGTATTCTTCAGTATGCTTAACAAAATTCTCATCCAGGTATTCAATTTTAATCGAGGGTTTCCTGAAAACATCATCGCGTATTTTCGGAATGCTTAAACAACCTTCATTAAACTTCCAGTCTTCACCACCTTCTTCTAATATGCGTGCGTTAATAAATACTTTTTTGAAATTCCTTAATACTTTTAATTCCTTTTCACTCAATTTAGTCTTTTCTTCTTTATCTGTTTCAGCGAAAGGTGTTCCGTCAACCACAAACAAACGGATTGCTTTTCCCACCTGAGGAGCAGCAAGCCCAACGCCATTGGCCGCATCCATGGTTTCAAACATATCGGCAATTAATTGCGTTAATCCCTGGTAATCTTTATCAATATCGACACCAACTTTCCTGAGAACAGGGTCACCATATACTACAATCGGTAATACCATTTCTGATTTCTTGTTTCTGGTTTCTTGTTATAGGTTTTTGTTTCGTATTCCTTTCAACCAGAAATCAGGAACCCGAAACATGAATTAATTATCTACTGTAATTTGGAGCTTCTCTTGTAATAACAACATCATGTGGATGGCTTTCTTTTACGCCCGCTGCCGTGATTCGGATGAATTTAGCTTTTTGCAGTGCCGCAATATTTTTTGCACCGCAATAACCCATACCGGCACGTAATCCACCAATAACCTGATAAATTACTTCAGCTAAATTTCCTTTATACGGTACACGTCCGCTGATTCCTTCCGGCACTAATTTCCTAATATCATCTTCCGCATCCTGGAAATATCTGTCCTTAGAACCTTTTTGCATCGCTTCCAAAGAACCCATACCGCGGTACGATTTAAATTTCCTTCCCTCAAAAATGATAGTCTCGCCAGGACTTTCTTCAACACCTGCAAACATTCCGCCCATCATCACAGTTCCTGCACCGGCTGCTAACGCTTTCACAACATCTCCCGTAAAACGGATACCGCCATCTGCAATAAGCGGAATACCTGTTCCTTTTAAGGCATGCGCCACATCTAATATGGCCGACAATTGCGGAACACCAACACCGGCGATAATGCGTGTTGTACAAATAGAACCCGGACCAATACCAACCTTAACGGCATCAGCTCCTGCTTTCATTAAATCTAAAGCCGCTTTACCTGTTGCTATGTTTCCGATCACAACCTGTAAGTCTTTATATTTCTTTTTTACTTCTTTTAATTTATCAATTACACCTTTCGAATGCCCGTGTGCTGTATCAATGATAATTGCATCAACACCAGCGGCCACTAAAGCATCCACGCGTTCAATAGCATCAAAAGTAACGCCCACTGCCGCCGCACAACGTAAACGCCCCATTGTATCCTTACATGCATTCGGACGCACTTTAATTTTAATAATGTCTTTGTAAGTGATAAGCCCGACTAATTTGCGGTTCTTATCAATTATGGGAAGTTTTTCTATTTTATGATCCTGAAGAACTATCTCGGCTTGTTTCAAAGTGATTCCTGCTTTAGCAGTGATGGCATCTTTTGCACCGGTCATCACTTCACGAACCGGCCGCTTCATATTTTTCTCGAAACGTAAATCTCGGTTAGTAATAATTCCTACCAAACGGTGGTTTTTGTCAATTACCGGAATACCACCAATTTTATTTTCAGCCATTAAAGCCAAAGCATCACCAACAGTTCCGTTTTCAATAATTGTAACAGGGTCTAAAACCATACCACTTTCACTACGTTTCACTTTACGTACGTGCATGGCTTGTTCTTCGGCACTCATATTTTTATGCAGAACACCAATCCCGCCTTCCTGAGCAATTGCAATAGCTAACTGATACTCTGTAACTGTATCCATGGCTGCCGAAACGATAGGCGTATTAAGTTTAATGTCGCGGGTAAAATAGCTCGATATATTAACCTCACGCGGAAGTATTTCCGAGTAATCGGGTACCAATAACACATCGTCGTAAGTTAGTCCTTCAGGGACAAACTTCTGCGTTAAATAAGATGCAGCCATAGGAGTGAATTTTAAGATTATAAAATTCATGCAAATATAGTTAAAAAAAGTGTGATGTCAAGTTTCACTTTTAAGGGATAAGCAATTAAATGTTATCTTTGTCGGCAAATTAAGAATATGGTGCGTAATTCAGCTTTTACAGTAGCTTTATTGGTTTTTCTTGCGGCCTGTTCGGGTGGAAAGAAAGATACGGACGGTATTTCTACCAACGATGTTAACAACTCGGCCTCGGCCGGCGGGAGCGAGAAAGGTAACTTACCCGATATAAAATTTGAAGAAGAAGTTCATGATTTCGGACGTATTACACAGGGCGAAAAAGTATCGTTTGCCTTTAAATTTAAAAATACAGGAAGCAGCAATTTAATTATTACATCAGCACACGGGAGTTGCGGTTGTACTGTGCCTGAATGGCCAAAAGAACCTATTTTACCCGGAAAAGAAGGTAAGGTGAATGTGGTTTTTACCAGCGAAGGCAAGAGTGGCATTCAGGAAAAAAGTATTAATATTGTCACCAATTGCGAACCAAGTACAAGAGTGGTAAAAATTAAAACCGACATCGTAGTACCGGAAACAATAAAAGAAGAGAATTAGGATGAAGGGACTTAAGAGACTGAAGGGACGAAAGAGATTGAAGGGACAAAAGGGATTGAAGAGATAAAAGGGATTGAAGAGATAAAAAAGAAATAAAACAGCAAACAATAAATAATAAACAACAAACATGATT
>JAHEYE010000060.1 GCA_023251695.1 Sphingobacteriaceae bacterium
CGTATTTAAAAGCGTTTTCGATAAAAGGAATAAAAATCAGTGGAGCAATTTTTTTACCCTCCGTTGTTCCAATCACTGAATAATTAAGTTTTACTTTTTCTGTTAAACGTAATTTCTCAAGCTCAACATAGGCATTTATATAATTCAACTCTTTATCCAAACCAACAAAATCCTGGGCGGCATCAGTAATGGAATAGCGCATGATGGAGGAAAGTTTGGTAACAGATTCGGCCGCATTATCCGATTTTTGGACGGTTAAAGCATAAATACTATTCAATGTATTGAATAGAAAGTGCGGATTTATCTGTGCTTTTAAATAAGATAATTCTGCTTTAAGTTTTTCTTCTTCAATTTGTTTGAGCCTGTTATAGCTTGCAATACCCATTGAAAGAAGAACAATCATAATGAATCTTATTTTAATGCTTAAAAGGAATACTAAGTGTCCGCTCTGAATAGGGGTTTTATAAAAAGGACTGAATGCCGGATCTAATTCCATAACTATGAGCATCAAAATCAAAAACAGAACGAGTGCTCCGAAATAGAATTTATATTTTTTAGGAAAATAATATTTAGGGATGAGGTAATAATAGTTAAAATAATAAAATACCATTAATAAAGAGTGTAAAATAAAAATACCTCTTAAAGCCGGATTAAGTTCGCTGTTAGTAAGCGCAGGTTGTATGGTTGAATAAACAAAAGCGGGAAAGGTGATGAACACCAACCATGCAATAACCTGAATTACCAAAAATATCTTCTTACTCTTCATGCCGTAAAATTAAATGAAGATAATCATTTCTGATAAAATTGTCGGAGAAAACAGAAATTGAGGCGGTAAATAAGTGCTTAGCACTTTTCAATAACAGCGGCGTAGCCTTGCCCAACACCAATACACATTGTTACCAAAGCATATTTTTTGTTTTGGAGGTTTAGTTCAATGGCCGCTGAATTTAATATGCGTGCGCCACTCATCCCTAATGGATGACCTAAAGCAATTGCACCACCATTTGGGTTAATGCGTGGATCGTTATCATCCAATTTCCATTGGCGTGTGCAACCGAGGCTTTGTGCAGCGAAGGCTTCATTTAATTCGATAATGTCAATGTCTTTCCAACTAAGTCCGGCAATTTTTAAAGCTTTATTGCTAGCTTCAACCGGACCTAATCCCATCACGCGCGGTTCAACACCAACAACAGCACTTGAAACAATTCGTGCCAATGGTTTTAAACTAAATTGTTTGACGGCTTTTTCACCTGCTAATAAAAGTGCGGCAGCGCCATCATTTAATCCGGAAGCATTTCCGGCAGTAACAGTTCCATCTTTTTTAAAAGCCGGTTTTAATTTTTGTAAACCTTCGAGATTTGTATTTGGTTTTGCAAATTCATCTTTATTAAAAATGATTGCGTCACCTTTTTTCTGTGGAATCTCCACACCAACAATTTCTTTTTCAAATCTTCCGGCAGCCATAGCTTTAGCTGCTTTTTGCTGACTCCATAAAGCAAATTTATCCTGATCGTCACGATTAATTTTCAAACGCTCAGCAACATTTTCTGCAGTTTCTCCCATTGCATCAACACCAAACATCTCTTTCATTTTCGGATTAATGAAACGCCAACCGAAACTGGAATCAAACATTTGCGCATCGCGGCCGAATGCAGCGGATGTTTTTGAGATCACCCAAGGTCCACGGGTCATATTTTCAACCCCACCGCTGATCATCAATTCTGCTTCGCCTAATTGTATATAACGTGCCGCATCTATACTTGCACTTAATCCTGATGCGCATAAGCGGTTAACTGTTTGTCCGGGAACTGTAATAGGTAAACCCGCCATTAATCCCGCCATGCGTGCAACATTACGGTTATCTTCACCGGCCTGATTTGCGCAACCTAAAATCACATCACCAACGAGTGTCCAGTCAACAGAAGGATTTTTTTTGATGAGTTCTTTTAAAACAAGTGTAGCTAAATCATCGGTGCGGACAACAGAAAGCGTTCCGCCAAAATTTCCGATTGCTGTACGGACTCCGTTAATAATATATGCCTGATTCATAGATTAATGTTTCGAGGCACTAAGGTACAAAATAGTTTGGAGTTAGGGGTTGGGAGTGCCAATCTCCCAACTCCGAACTAATTACTCCGAACTACTCCGGTTTATATTCTGTTTTATGGTTATCATTGCCTTTATACACATCATCGGTATCGTCATCATCTTCTTTTAGTTCGTAATGTTTTTCATTATCTATATTAATGTTAACGATTGCAGGAGGAGGTGATGGTTGCGAAAACCAAATACTTCCGTTCCAGAACACATAATGGTTGCGCCAGTTATCCCAATACAAATTGTATTTCGGGAAAAACACCCACCGGCGGTGAATGATGCGTTTGGGCCCCCAATAGGGATGATAAACAACAACTTTTGCCGGCCTGAAAACACTGCGTTTTATAACTCTTTTAGCATGTGGATGTTTTCCGCCGTGATGATGATGTCCACCTTTTTTTTGCGCAGTTAAACTGCCAGTTCCGAGTAAAAGCGCTGTTATTACAATCGGAATTATTTTCTTTAAACTTATCATAAACTTGTTTTTCTTTTTTGACGTCATAAGTAGCTGTAGGTTTAATATTTATTTGTGAAAATTAGTGAAATTGGTGGCTACCAATCTTTTGAAGTACGGTAAACAGTGCCTTTAAATAAAGCAACGACTGCATTATCAGAAACACGTTTAATGACGATGGAGTAGGTACCTATTTTATTGGAACAATGTTCTTCTTTAGCTTCAGCAATAATTTCATCACCTTCGGCAAGGGAAATTAAATGGGAAATAGAAGTCTCAACCGAAACAGCTTTTTTACCATGGGAATTGGACGAAAAAGCTAAGGCACTATCGGCCAAACAGTATGTAATTCCGCCATGTGCAATGCCAAATCCATTGAGCATTTCGTTGCGTACTACCATACTTAATTTTGATTTTCCATTTCCTGTTTCAAGAACTTTAATCCCCAACCACTGACTAAAATAATCTTTAGCCATCATCATATCCACAACTTCTTTTGGCGATTTCATGTTACAGGCGGGGTTTCCATGGAATTTCATTAGCCTTAAAATCCTGAGTTAGTTTACGTGACAGAACAAAGAAGTAATCTGATAAACGATTAAGGTATTTATAAATTATTTCATCTACTTTTTCGTTTTCTGCCAATTTCAAAGTTGCCCTTTCCGCTCTTCGGCAAACACAGCGTGCAATATGACAATAAGAAACTGCAATATGTCCGCCCGGTAAAACAAAACTTTTCATTTCGGGTAGGGTTTCATTCATTTTGTCGATGGCTTTTTCCAGTAAAGTAATATCGTTTTCACTTAATTGGGGCAATTGCATTTTATTTTTTTCGGGGTCGGCGGCTAATAAAGAACCGATCGTAAAAAGACGGTCCTGAATCTCAATCAATAAATTTATCAATTCTTTTTCGGTAACAGAATCGCGTACCAGTCCCACAAACGAATTTAGTTCGTCAACATTTCCATAAGATTCAATACGGATGTGATGTTTTGGAAGGCGTGTGCCGCCAATTAAAGAAGTCTCGCCTTTATCACCGGTTTTGGTATAAATTTTTGTAGCCATAATTAAAGGTAAAAATAAACCTTTTAATTAGCAATGCAATTAAAAATTTAAGCTGAGGTTCATATTTGGCAAGAATGGTAATTGGTCAATTCTGGCAAAAGTAAAGCGGTTAACGTAGAAAATATTCTTACGGTTATAAACATTGGTAGCGCCGCCGCTTATTTCTAGTTGTACTTTCGGACTTAAACTATAACGGAATTTAAATCCAATATCTAATCTGTGGAAGTCAGGCAAACGAACCGAGTTAATTTCGCCCGGCAAATAACCAACTTGTCCGTTAGCAGTAGTATAATTGTAATTAATGTTATTGTTAAAGTTAAGCTGAGGATAGTATCCTTGTGTAGGGGTTGTTGGGAATGGTGAGCCGTAGTTCCAGCGTACATTAATTTCCCAGTTACGTTTTTTTCCGAATGTATAAGAACCAACCAGGTTCACGTTATGGCGGCGGTCGAAATTAGGCGGATAATTCATAACCGTTTTGGTTTCAATATTTCCAAGCCACCTGTCGTTTTTAGTGTAAGAGTAAACGGCCCAGAAATAAAAACGTTTGTATTCGAATTTTAATACACAGTCGAACCCCCGCGCGCGGCCTTGTTCAATCACAAAATCTTTTTTGACCGCATCCGGTTTGCTTGCATTTTCAGGAATGTCATCAAACAATTTATCGCGGTTAACATTCACAACCTGACTAAAATTCTTCTGATAAACTTCAATATTCAAGTCAATATATTTTAAAACATCTAGCTCAATACCTGCAACAATGTGTTGTGCTTTTTGTACGGAAGAATTTACCTTATGTGATTTCAGATCTTTATCTAAGTAATTAGAAGACATCTGATCGCTTTCAGGAGCATTAATAAATCCGTAAAACAGATTCACAACGTCGCGGTCAGAGCTTGCACTCATCAGCGTTTGACTGTATAAGCCTGCGGCGCCTTTGAAACGGATTTTAGGTGTAAAATTCACTTTTAAACTCATGCGTGGTTCAGGGGAAAAAACACCTAATGTAGCGTAATACATTATACGGAAACTAGGTTCCAATACAAATCGTTTTTTGCGGTGTACAATTTTATATTTTAAAAATCCCGACAGGTCAGAAGTTGAGCGTTCCAGTTTTACTTTAGTAAAATAAGGATTTTGTAATTCGTAATTTGTATTGGTGATAATACCTTCGAAACCAAATTTAAGTTCGTTGCGTCCTATAAACTTAATAAAATTAAAACCGGCGTTAAAATTGCCTACGCTGCTTGTTTTTGTATCCGTCTGCACAACCGGGTTTTGGTATTTAATGGCATAATTAGAATAGGCGAAAACACCTTCAATCAAAAGATTAGATCCGTAAGGCACCATAACAAAATTAGAACCTGCTCCTGATGCATTCCAATTATAAGTTGCAATGGAAGGATAAGCTACTTTGTCGCTGAAATTAAAACCAAATAAACTTATTTTGCTTCCATTGGTACCGTTAACAGAAACTTTTCCATATAAATCGGTAAAATAAAATGGTAAGCCATCTTTATTTGCATAGGAGTAAATTGATTTTGAAGTTTGCGGCAGATAAGAATGTTTTGCTGCGAAAATAAATGAAGAACTTGCTTTACCGTCTTCTTTTAACTTTACAAGTGGCCCTTCGAGCATTACTTTAGCAGCGAAAGTTGAGCCGGCTATTTTTCCGCTCAAGCGTTTTTTATTTCCATCGCGCGTAGTAACGTCCATTACCGAAGAAGTTCGTCCGCCATATTCGGCACCAAATCCGGCCGAATACACATCGGCGTTTTTCATAATATCGTTATCAAAAACAGAAAATAAACCAATAGAGTGGAAAGGATTAAAAATCACCATTCCATCGAGCAATACTTTATTTTGTACAGGCAAACCTCCTCTTATGTAAAGCTGTCCGCCTTGGTCGCCGGTAAAAACTACACCCGGTAAAACCTGTAAATATTGGGCCAAATCGGGTTCGCCAATACTCGGTAATTTAGCTATAATGGTTGGGTCGACTTTTTGAACAGCAACCGTTGTGTTTTCAATTTTTTCGGTTTGTTGTGCGCTGATTTCTACCTCCTGCAGTCTGATACCGCCCTTTGTACTGAAATATTTCTTACTGATAATTTCACCTGCCTTAACAGTTATTTTTTCAGAAATTGTATCAAAATCAAGGTTAGTAACCATTAAAGTATACTCTCCAGGTGGTATTTTTGTGATAGCGAAAAAACCGTTTAAATCGCTGTTAGCTCCAATGGTGGTTCCTTTTAAAAAAACGTTACTAAAAAGAACCGGTTCACCGTTTTCTTTGTTATAAATAAAGCCTCTAACCGAGCCAGTTGTTTGCCCGAAAAAAGACGCGGTAGTTACCATGAAAATCAAGAAAATGAGGTATTTAATCGGAATCCGGAACAATTTCATAAGGCTATTATACAGGCTGCAAATTTACCATTATTTACAAATTAGCAGGGGTTTTTGGTCGATTTTGACGGGGTTTTATATATCTGGTAATTCCCGGGCCTTTGGTGGCACCAAAGGGGGAATTATTGGTATTTTTTAGAGCTAAATGTTTTAGATATTTGCTAAATAATACTGTTAATAAAAAGAATTTTGAATTAACAAACCCTTTCGTTTCATAATACGTATATGTAAGAAACAAGATGAAATTGCATTTGCGCGGTGCCATAAAAATCAATATATTTACAAATAAGATTCGTTAAATCCTTTAGACCATGAAACTATATACTAAAAAATTATTTTTAACCATGTGTCTGGCTTTATTCTCATTGGGAATGAACGCTCAGATAACCTGGACAAACGGAAACGGCACCGGTATTTGGAGCGACGGGCTTAATTGGAGTACCGGATTAATTCCAACACCTGCCGATAATGTTATTTTTGACGGAACCTCAACCGCCAATTGTACAATAGATATGCAAGCAGATTGCAATGACCTATCCGTTAATGCTGGTTATACCGGTATTATAGATGCCAATGGTAATGCAGTAATTGTGGCTAATGATTATTCGCAAGCCGCAGGAACCGTGGATGCAAGCAATGGTTCTTTTCAGGTAACCAATAATACTACATTATCAGGAGGTACCTTTGATGTTAACGCGAGTAATACAGATTTTAGCGGAAATTTTACTATGAGCGGTGGAATTTTTAATTCCTCCACCGGCATTATTACGTTTGCAGGAACATTTGGTCAGTCAGCAGGAACTTTTAACGGAAATACGGCAAACCTAAGTATTACAGGAATAGTGACAATTTCGGGAACCGCAACATTTAATGGTGGTTCGTCGGGAATATTTATTGCAAACAATTTTGATTTAACCGGCGGTACGTTTAATTCAACTTCAGGAACATTCACTACACAGGGAAATTCTTTTTTAACCTCTGGAGGAACTTTCAATGCGAATGGTGGAACAATCCTTGTTGAGAGGACTTCAACCGCTGCATTTGTTCTTACCGGTGCTTTTACTTTTAATGCAATTACTTTAGGTGCTTCTGGTGGTATTTCAACCAAAGTAATCAACTTTAACGCATCGTCTACTGCCGCTATTGTGAACTTAAGTGGCGGAGCACATGGTTTCAGGTATCTTGGAAACATTGCTGTTACTAGTCAGCTTAATATTAATGGCACAAATACAGGTAATCCTGTACCAAATACAGCCATATTCACATTTACAGGTGCAGGACCTTTTACAATAGCCGGTGCAGCAGCAGCAGCAAGAAATAAAATTGGCGGAATAACAATGGCCAATACAGGTAATGTCAGTTTAAGTGGCCACATTTCTCTTTTAGGCACATGGGATTGTACTGGAGGTATTGGTTCATTTACAGGTGGTGCTTCTACACTTAACTTTTACGGAGCAGTCGCCGGTATTAATGCCGGTACCAGTGCAACTACAAGAGCTTATTTAGATAATCTAACAATCAATACAGGCGCAACACTTGTTATTACTAATGGTTCTTACATAGATTTAGGAGGAAACTTCACAAAAACCGGAACCGGTGTATTTACAGGTAACACCAGTTTATTTTTATTTACAGGAGCTGGTGGCCATACTATAGGTGGAACCGGAACACTAACTGCATTCAATGCTATTGCTAAAAGTGGCGCAGGTGCTTTAACCATTGGTAGCGCTACACATATGATTACACTTGCCGATTCATTAAGAATTAGCGGTGGTGCTGTTACTGCAACAAACCTCCGTTTAAAATCAACAGCTGCTTTAAAAGCACGCATTGCTGAAATCAGTGGCGGCGGTTCGCTTGGCGGAACCATTTCTGTTGAGACATTTATCCCTGGCGGAACAACTGATTGGGCTGTGTTAGGTGCAAGCGGCGTTAGCGGTTTAACTTTTAATAGCTGGTACGGACAAATACCAATGGCTATTGAGGGTTCAGCAACCGGTGTCACATCAGCCGGAGGAATGTATTTTGAATCTGTTTGGAGATGGGATGAAAGTGATGCTTTCGGATATGATTCAACAGTTGCTGTAACAGATCCAATTAATGTTGGACAAGGATATTGGTTATTTGTAGGAACTGGATTAAGTGTGACATCAGCTATTACGACTACCGTTTCAGGTACGCCTGTTACAGGTGCTCAGGCTTTGCCGATGACAATGTCCGCTCAATCAGGTGATTGTTTAATGGCTAATCCTTTTGCTTCGCCAATATCATGGGATAAAATTGATGGAAATAATGCCGGCGAGACTGACGGAGCTATTTATATTTATAATGCCGATTTAGGTTTAACTACTTCATACGTAGGTGGTGTTTCAACACCGGGTGGAGCAGGAAGCGCGACAACTACAATTCCTATGGGACAAGGTTTCTATGTAAGATCAACCGGAGGTACTAATCTTGATATTGCCGAATCAGATAAAGTAGCTTATAATACTGGTTCAGATCCATTGCTTAAAACAACTGCAGCCGGAATCGGAAGTGTAATAAAATTAAAATTAACCGGTGGAGGTTATGTTGATGCAACTGCAATCCGTTTCCATGCTAATGGCACTGCGGCTTTCGATAACGGTTTGGATGCAATTAAATATTTCGATTCACCGGGTTATGCGGGTTACGGAAAAAACCCTTGGACAGTACGTACAACTATTTCAACCCAAGGTGGAAATACGGATTACTCAATTAATAGCTTGCCGTATGCATTAACTACCGCAGCTGTTATTCCGGTATTGGTAAAAGTGTATGCATCAGGGCAGCATACAATTAGTGGTGTTGATTTAAATAATCTTGCTCCAGGTACTTGTGTATCGCTTAAAGATAAATTATTAAACGTAACACAGAATTTACTTGCAGGTGATTATGTGTTTATGGCCAGCGACACCGCTTCTACACCTCGTTTCGAATTAACCATTTGCGCAAATATTACCGCTGGCGTTAATACTCTACCTGCTTCTGTTGAAAATGTTTTTGTTAAGCAAGACAATAACGGTGTTTATGTTGATTTAAGTTTTGAGAAAAACACAAAAGCAATCATCACTGCTAATAATATTTTAGGTCAGCAGTTAATGACTCCAAAACAAGTAGAGTGTGTTAACGGAAAATATTATCTTGATTTAAATGCTAAAGAACAAATTATAATGGTAAGTGTTATTGCTAATGATAAGCGCACAACCAAAAAGATTTATATCCAGAACCAGAATTAAGAGCTCATTTGCTCAATAAAAAAACCCGGGGTTACAGCCCCGGGTTTTTTATTTAATGCAAAAAAGCTTTACTGTTTTTTATCAATCATCAACAGTTCATTCGCTACTATTTCAGTAAAGTACTTTTTTGCACCCTCTTTATCGGTGTAATTGCGGGTTGTCAGTTTCCCGTCGATTACCACCTGTGAACCTTTTTGAAGGTATTTTTCTGCTATACCGGCAAGTTTGCCCCAGATAACAATGTTGTGCCATTGTGTTTCTGAAACCTTTTCACCTTTTTTATTTGTGTAATTATCCGAAGTTGCTACGGTAAAACGCGCCATCTTATTTCCATTGTCGAATTCTTTTACCTCGGGTGCTGCTCCTAAATTGCCTATTAACTGTACGCGGTTTTTCATTGTCATCATGTTTTCTTTTTTTTTATTGGGGTGAAGCAGTGCCGGGCACGCTTCACCACCAGGTTTTTAATTTATTATTTAATTATTTTTTCTCGTTTAATAAAAGTCCGGAAGCTACTACTTCAGTAACATATTTTTTCGAACCATCTTTAGCGGTATAGCTGCGGGAGCTTAATTTGCCGTCGATCACTACTTCATTACCTTTTTGTAATAGTTTTTCTGCGATGCCGGCAAGGTTACCCCAGGCCACTACGTTATGCCATTGTGTGGCTGTAATTTTTTCGCCTTTCTTGTTTAAATAATTTTCCGAAGTTGCTACCGAAAAGCGCGCTACTTTGTTTCCGTTTTCTAAACTTTTTACTTCGGGTGTTGCTCCTAAATTGCCGATTAATTGTACGCGGTTTTTAACTGTGTTCATCATGTTTTCTTTTTTTTGTGCCCCACATTAAGCGGGACGGTTTTACGTTTATTAATTATTATTTTATTTATCCTGTCTACTAAAACTTCGTTGCAACGGTTGTTTGGTTTCGACGAGGACAAAGGTATGGCAGGTAAAAAACGGGAGTCGTATAATAAATAGTTGTAGACGGATAGATTCGTTTGTAACCGTTTGTAGTCGGTATAAATTATTGAAATTCAATAATTTGATGGATAAATAAAAAATTCAATTCTTTAAGCGGTGAATGCTTTTTGAAATGTATTTTTGGGTAGGAAGGAGGGCTTGTTGTATCCTTTTTGCATAATTAATGCTGTCAACAATCTCTTTTTGCTTGTGTTCAACTTCCAATTTCTGATCTTCAATTATCTTTTTCTGTTTTTTTGTTTCCCTGAACTTTTTGAGTAGTAAACCCGAAAATAAAACAATAAGAACAAGGCCTGCACTTACAAAAACAAGAATGAGGTTTTTTTGTTTTGCTTCGGCTTCTTTTATTTTCAGATCTTTTTTCAATAACTCCTGTTCAACTTCTTTTTCATATTCAAGCCTTTGCTTTAAGCTTTCTTTCGAGGCTTTATTATTGGTAAGGCTATCTTTTAAGGCAATGTAAATGTTGGTGAACTCAAGCGCCTCTTTATAATTTCCGGCACAAGTATTCGCGTCCTTAAGGGCTGAGACAGCTTCATACATCCTTACAGCTACATTCAGATATTTAGCCATGTTGTAGGCGGCATTTGCATGTTCAAGACTTTTTTGGCAATCCCCTTTTTTAAAATGAATTTTAGAAAAAAGAGCATTTACCATTACCATACCTGAACTATCGCCGTTGGTAAGTTTATTTTTGAGTTGATTAGCATATTCAAAAGCCCTATCATAATCTTTTACATAAATAAAGTAATTAGCGAGGTTCTTTAGCGAATATGAAATACCCCATTGGTCTTTATCTTCACTAAATAATTTGTATCCTTCATCGAGTTTTGTTTTAGCCATACTTGCGTTACCGGATTTAAGATACATGTTACCTAGATTTGCGTAAAGCATGGCCACAAGCGATTTTTCCTGACCGGTTGACAGGCGTATGGCAAGACTTTTTTCAAGGTATTCGATACCCTTATCATATTCTTCCTGCTTGTAAAATATGACGCCCATGTTATTGAGGCATTCTGATGTGCCTCTTGGATCATGCAAACTGTCGAACAATTTATAGGCGCGGGTATAATATTTAAGCGATGTAACCGAACGGCTCTGGTAATCAGCAATGACTCCCAGCTGCAAAAAACAAACGGCTTTTTGTGAAGGAGACAAAAAGGCATCGTGTTTTGTAAGTAAATCATAAAACAATTTTTCGGCTTCGGTGAGTTTAGCAACGGTTAGCAATACGTTTGCCTCCAGCAGAATCACTTTGCATTTATAAATATTTTCCTTTGCTGTAACATAAACTTTGGCTGGCGGGAAGGTCTTTTGCGCTTCTTTCAAAAAATATTTCGCCGAATCAATATCTTTTGTCAGGTAATACTGCCCCAATTCACATAACATATTTGTTTTTGCCGTGTCAGAGGTACACAGGGCCAGGTCTTTGTAAAGGTCATTTAACGGTTTGTTTAATAAACTGTTTTGGGCCGTTTGAATAAGGCTTAAAATAAAAAATAGAAATATAAATTTAAACCGCATTAACTTTTTTCTTTTTTCAAATCGTTCAAAATCCTTTGAATATATTTATCTGACGGTATCAAAGCTGTTTGTATGCGTTTTGCGTAATGAATACTATCTGTTATTTCCTTATTTTTTTCTTCAACAAGCAGCTTTTGTTCCTCTATTTCCTTTTTCTTTTCCAAAATAACAATATTTGCTTTTCGCTTTAATCTGTAACTCCTGAAAATAAAAAACGACAATAATATCATCAGGCAGAACCCGATAACAAAAATGTATATTAGCTTTTGCTGTGTTTTATTATCCTGTTCTTTTCTTAGTATATCGCCGCGGTATTTTAATTCATTCTTTTCCTTTTCGGAAGTGATCCTATTTTTTTCTTCCTGATTCCTGAACTCGATCTGTTTCCTTTTCAGTAATTCTTCCCTCGCGAGTTCCTTCTTTTCTGTTTCAGCTATTAATTTAGCCTGCTCTTTCTGGTATTTATAAGCCAGATCTTTTTTAGCCTGTTCGACCTGAGCTTCTTGGTTTTTTTTGTCAAACTCAAATTGCATTTCCTTGGTAGCAATGCCTTTAGTGGTCTCTGCATTAAAAATACTGTCGCGTGCCTGTATATGTTTTTTATGATAGGCAAGTGCAAGATCAAAGCGTTCCATTTTTTCATAAAGCTGACTTAATAATTTTGCTGAATTAACAAGGGACGGAATTGTTTTTCGTGAAGAATCCAGTTTAAAAGCTTTGCGGGCATATTTCAAACTGGAATCTAATTCGTTGGTAGCTAAGAAGGATTTACCCATTGAAACACAGCATTCCGAATAATTATCTTTATCCCACCTGAACGCATAAAAGGCTTTATAATAGTTTTCGCGGGCTGTTTTTACGTCACCGCGCAATTCGTATATCTCACCAATACTGGCATACGATTGGCCAATGCCTGTTTGAGTATCCTTGTAACCTTCTTTTAATTTCTGTGAGCGTAAATGGTACTCAAGTGATTTATCAAAATCTTTTAGATCGAAATAAATAATGCCCATGTTATTCAGGATGGCAGCCTGCATGCCGGCATCGTTATTATCAGTGGCGTGCCGGAGCGCAATGGTATAATAATCCATTGCTTTGTGAGGTGTTTTTTGCTCAAGGTAAATGTTGCCTATGTAGTTATTTAAGTAAACAATAGATTTTTTATCTTTCAGTTCATCTGCAAGGGGAATAGCTCGTAAATAACTTTCGAGAGCTGAAGCGTATTGATAAAAATCTTTTTGTGCCGATGCAAGAAGGGAATAACCCACCATTGTTTTTCGTTTATCATTTATTTTTAAAGAAAGCGCTATTGCTTTTTCGCAATAATCAATAGCCAGTTTGTTTCGTTTTGCACGGTATTTGCGGCCAAGATCGTGAAGTATTTTAATTTTAACGGTGTCCGACTGAGGCTTATGAAGTTCGGTTAATAAACTATCGATCTTCTTATCGGTTTGCGCGCATGTTATTTCACATATCAGCATTAAAGCAAAATAAATTACTAAAACTCTCATTTATCTTTTTCTTCTCTTTTTAAGCGCACCATGTTTTTCGCAATAAATTTATCGGTAGGCATTAAGGCGTTTTGTATGCGTTTGGCATAGCGTATTGAATCAATCAATTCTTTCCGGTGTTCTTCTACAAGTAATTTTTGCCGTTCAACTTCTGTTTTTTGTGCTGTAATTATTTTGTTATCTTTTTTCTTTTGATAGAAGCTCCGTAAAATAAATACGAGCAATAAAAGAAGGGAAACTAATCCGATAATAAAAGCATTACGTTGCGTTTGTTGCTGGTCTATTTTTGTTTTCTGAATTAATATTTCAGAATCTTTTTTTTCGGATTCGTATTTGGTCTGCATTTCTGCAACCGTTTTATTTGATTCTTCGTCAACAATGGAGTCCCGTAAATTAGCGGCCATTTCAAAATAATTCAGAGCCTCTTTAAAGTTTCCCTTTAACTTAAGTATTTCTGCAAGGTTCTTAAATATTAACTGACGGTTATAAGTAAAATTAGTTGAGTCGGCTATAACTCTGGCAGAATCGATATATACGAGGGCGGCATCATATTTTTTTAATTCGGCCAGGGCTTGTCCGCATCCCATATAACAACCTGTAGTCTCAATGAGGTAATCTGTATTTCTAAAAATATCGAGCGCTTTTAGCCGGTAATCAAACGATTTATTGTATTCGGCTTTACTAAAAAAAATTGCCCCTAGTGCCTGATAACATGAAGCCTGGTCGAACCTATTATCTAGTTTTAAACTTAGGGCAAGTGCTTTTTCATGATAGACCTGCGCCTTCGTGGTTTCTTGGATAAAGTTGTAGCAATTTCCAAGATTAATGTAAGGTGTAATAAGTTCGTTTTCGGCCCCAAGTTCAATTCTTATTTTAACGGATTGGAGATGATAGCGTATGGCCTCAGTATATTTTTCCTGCTCTGTAAAAATATTACCAATATTATTTAGTACCATAGCAATTTTCTTTTTTGTACCTAGTTTTTCATAAATGTTATACGCCAGGTGATAATTCATGATGGCTTTTTCGTATAAGTTTTTGCGGAGATAACCATTTGCTATTATGGTATAAGCATCTCCATCTTGTTCTAAAGTGTATGGCTGAGCTTTAATAGCGAGTGCCTTTTCAGATAATAAAATTGATTTATCAAAATCATTTTTGAAAAAGTAATAAGTTGATAAAGAAATGTTCGATTCTTTTATGCCTTTTTTGTAATCCAGATCCAGGGATATTTCTTCAGCTTTTTGAAAATATTTAAGTGAAGAATCCGGGTCGCCACGAAGATGCTCGCGGCCGATGAGCAAGAATGTTTTTACTCTTCCTGTATCATTAGCGGTTAACAAGGCTTTGAACAAAGAATCTGTTTTATTTGTTTGTGCCTGAAGTAGTGGCACAAGCTTAGTAAAGAGTATTAATAATAGTATTAATTTTTTCATAGTTTAATTCCAATAATACAAACATCATCTACTTGCTCAAGTTTTCCCTTCCAGGTTTCGAATGTTGTTTGTAATATCTCTTTTTGTTCAGGCATTCTTTTTCCTGAAGTTGAATGTAACAAGTCATTTAATGATTTGTACTTGAATTTTTTTCCCTTCGGCCCACCGAACTGATCAGCATAACCATCTGTATATAAATAGAGCGTATCGCCTGCTTTAAAACTTATAGTGTGGTTGGTGAACCCCGAAATCTTTTCACCAATACCAACCGGCATTTTATCCATAGGCAACTCTGTTAACGAATTATTTGAATAGAGTAAGGGTGCATTATTAGCTGCGGCGTAATTAATAATATTTTTTTTCTTGTCGATACAAATTAATATCCCATCGAACCCGTCCTTCTGACCATCCTTGCCCAAATTTTCGATCAGGCGTGTGCGTGCATGATTAAAAATTTCGTGAGGTTCGAGA
>JAHEYE010000282.1 GCA_023251695.1 Sphingobacteriaceae bacterium
TTTACAGGTTGTTCTTCCTGCAGAAAGTGAATAGGATTTAATGCTGGTTAATTTATCGTTATTGGTGGCAGGTACAACAGTTAAAGGTTTTGTACGTGCTCCCATAATTCCTTTCATATTTGGAATACGTTGTTCTGCCATTCCTTTAGCACACGACATCACCATTGGTAATTCGCAATCTACAACCTGAACGCCACCATCAATATCATGTTCAATCGTTGCAACATTTGCATTGATATCTAATTTTGTTGCCAAAGAAACAAAAGGTAAATCCATAAATCCTGAAATCATTGCCCCAACCGATGAGCCATTATAATTGATAGTTTCTTTTCCCACCATTATTAAATCATAACCATTAGCTTTTGCATAAGTGGCAATTTGCTCGGCCACAAAATAAGCATCCGGACCTTCAGCATCAATACGAACTCCATCATCAGCTCCCAAAGCAAAACCTTTACGGATAGTAGAATCGCTATCGGCTAAGCCAACATGTATAATGGATACTTTTTCTGCTTTCCCGGCCTCCTTTAATTCAAGGGCACGAACGAGGGCGTACCACTCGTCGTATGGATTAATGATGAACTGAACACCGGCTGTGTTAAATTTTGTATCATTCTCACTGAACGCAATTTTGGTCGTAGTATCAGGGACGTTACTTATAGCTACTAATATTTTCATGTTTTTATGCCTAAAAAACGGTTCGCAAAGTTAAAAATAATGACTGTTCGACAAAAAAAAGTTTAGGCTATTTTATCCTTTGATTTACACAGAAAAAACCTATTTTTGTTGCACTAAACCGATCTATGAGAGTTATAGAATTCCGTGAAGCCTTAAGAGAAGCCCTGAATGAGGAAATGCGCCGCGACCCGAACGTATTTTTAATGGGTGAAGAAGTTGCCGAATACAATGGGGCTTATAAGGTTAGTAAAGGTATGTTAGCAGAATTCGGCCCGAAACGGGTTATTGATACACCCATTGCTGAGTTAGGTTTTGCAGGAATTGGAGTAGGTGCAGCTATGAATGGTTTAAGACCTGTAGTTGAATTTATGACCTTTAATTTTTCATTAGTAGCTATCGATCAGATAATAAACTCAGCCGCAAAAATTTTAAGTATGAGTGGCGGTCAATACAGTGCGCCAATTGTTTTCCGCGGGCCAACAGCCAGTGCAGGTATGTTAAGTTCACAACACTCGCAGGCTTTTGAAAACTGGTATGCAAATTGTCCCGGTTTGAAAGTTATTGTACCAAGTAATGGTTACGATGCAAAAGGCTTATTAAAGTCTGCTATACGCGACAACGATCCTGTAATATTTATGGAAAGTGAGCAGATGTATGGTGATAAAATGGAAGTTCCTGAAGAGGAATATATCATTCCGATTGGTGTTGCTGATATCAAAAAGCAAGGAAATGATGTAACCATTGTTTCTTTCGGAAAGATTATGAAAGTGGCGTTAGCTGCTGCGGCAGAATTAGAAAAAGAAGGTATTAGTGCTGAGGTGATTGATTTAAGAACTGTTCGTCCTATAGATTATGCAGCCATTATCGAATCGGTTAAAAAAACAAACCGACTGGTAATTGTAGAAGAAGCCTGGCCATTGGCAAGTATATCCGGTGAAATTGCTTTCCATGTTCAGAAAAATGCTTTCGATTATTTAGATGCGCCTATAAGAAGAATAACTACCGCCGATGTTCCTCTGCCTTATGCACCCACTTTAATTGAGGCGTCTTTACCGAATCCCACAAAGGTAATACAGGCAGTAAAAGATGTAATGTACCGTTCGTAATGAAAGCAGAGGTTACTGAAAAAGCAATGGTTTCTTTTGATAACACACAAATCGCATTTATTTCTAAAAGCGATTCTGATTTAAAAAAATCTTATCTCTTATTTAAATTAATCGGCAACCCACTATTGGTAAAATACGGTGGAGGATTAGCGCCTTTAGGTTTGAGACTTGGATTTAAGGGTTTAATCAAAAGCACTATTTTCAAACAATTTGTTGGCGGAGAAAATATTACCGATTGCGGTAAGGCCATTCTCCAATTAGCAAAATATAATATCGGAACTATTTTAGATTACAGTGTTGAGGGAAAAGAAAGCGAAGTTGATTTTGATCATTGCTGTACAGAAACAATCGAAACGATTCATCGTGCGAGGGGAGATAAAAACATTCCATTCTGCGTTTTTAAAGTAACCGGTTTGGCGCGTTTCGATTTGCTGGAAAAAGTAACTGCGAAACAAACTTTAACTAAAGAAGAAACTGAAGAATACGAGCGCGTAAAAAACCGCGTGAATAAAATTTGTTCGGAAGCCTACGAAAATAAAAAACCAGTTTTTATCGATGCTGAAGAGAGTTGGATTCAGATTGCTATAGATGATTTAGCCAACGAAAACATGGCGCGTTACAATAAAGACGAGGCCATTGTTTATAATACATTTCAAATGTACCGTAAAGACCGTTTGGCTTATTTAAACGAATCGGTTACGCATGGAAAAAGCGGTGGATATCATGTTGGTGCAAAATTAGTGCGTGGCGCTTACATGGAAAAAGAACGGAAACGGGCATTGGAAAGAGGATACACTTCGCCGATTCAGGATTCAAAAGAGAGTAGCGATAAAGATTATAATTCAGCCTTGGAATTTTGTGTGAATAATATTGATTGCATGGGTTTATGTGCCGGAACACATAACGAAAAAAGCAGCCTGGTATTGGTGGATTTAATGGCGAAGAAAAAAATTGAATCAGGCGATAAACGAATTTATTTCTCTCAGTTACTGGGGATGAGCGATCATATTAGTTTCAATTTATCCCAAAATGGTTATAATGTGGCGAAGTATGTGCCTTATGGCCCTGTTAAAGAAGTATTACCGTATTTAATCCGCCGCGCACAGGAGAATACTTCGGTAAAAGGTCAGACCGGCCGTGAATTATCGCTTATTATTAAGGAGAAAGAGCGTAGGAAAAAGGGCTTAACGACCTAAATGGTCATTAAGAGATGCTGACGAAGTCAGCAAGACAACCGATTTCAAAAAAATTCTTTCATTTTACAAAAATTGGCTATTTTATCTAGTGGAATAGATAATACTTTGTATAATAATCCGTTCTTATACAAAACCCCTCCAAATGAAAAAAAACGACTGGTTACTCCTGGTATCGGTACTCCTTTACAGCTATTTATTTTATGAGCAATCGGCAGGAATAAATTTCCTGATATTCAACATTGCATTAGTAGTCGGTTTATTGATTAAAGACCCCTCAGCTTTGAAAAGCAAAAGTTGGCTGCTTGCAGCGGCGGGCTCTGTAATTTCTTCAGCTTGTATTATGTACTATACAAGTCCTCTTGCTATTGTAACAAATATTTTTTCATTGGGATTGTTGTCGGTTTTTAGTTTTTCGCCGGGAACTTCTATTTTCACTTCTTTATTCATGACGCTTTGTTCAACAGGTTCGTCATGTGTGTTTATGTTTATCGATTGGGCACGCCGCAGGAAAAAACCTAAAGAAGGCGAAAAACAAAAGCGCCCTGCTTATGTAACACTGTTAATGATACTGTTCGTGGTTGTTGTTACAATCATTTTTTTCGTCATGTACCAATCTTCGAACCCATTATTTAAAGAATTCACCAAAAATATAAATCTCGATTTCATTTCTTTCGCCTGGATATTCTTTACGCTAAGCGGTTTGCTATTGATGTATGGATTTTATTACAACCGTCATTTGGAAGGACTCACCAATCATGATACAAATCTAAGTAATGAATTAAGTGAAGATAAGGCTAACGCTGAGGGTTTCTTAAATAAATTATTCAAACTCGATACCGAACATTTAACGGGAACTATTTTGTTTGTTGTGCTTAATTTAATGTTACTACTCCTGAATGGACTTGATATAAGCTACCTGTGGATTGATGGCCGGTTGCCTGAGGGAATGAAACATAAAGAATTTGTTCACGACGGAGTAGGGGCATTAATCGCCTCCTTGATTTTTGCGATTATTATTATGCTTTATTATTTCAGAGGCAGGTTAAATTATCACTCCAAAAACAAAGGCCTTAAAATGCTCGCCTATTTCTGGATTGCACAAAATATTTTTATGATCGTTTCAACAGCGTACCGTAACCATATGTACATTGAAGAATCGGGTATCAGTTATAAAAAAATCGGACTCTATGTTTATTTGATTTTGTGTTTGATTGGCCTTGTCACCACTTATATAAAAATTAATAAAAACAAAAGCAATATGTATCTCATCCGAGTGAATCCATGG
>JAHEYE010000061.1 GCA_023251695.1 Sphingobacteriaceae bacterium
GATTTAAGGCATTGGAGCAAACAACGCTTACCAGAGCCCCGGGTACACCGTGACCCGTACAATCAGCTGCAGCAATAAAACAAACGTTGTTATCCGTTTCAGAATGTTCGAAATAATAAAAATCACCGGCAACAATGTCCTTCGGCTTATAATAAACAAAGCTATCCTTCAAATATTTTTTTACTGAATCTAATGAAGGTAAAATCGCTTCCTGTAAACGTTTGGCATAAGTAATGGAATCCAGGATTTCCTTATTTTTCTCATCTACTTCTTCTTTCTGAATTTCAATAATTTTTTTCTGCCGCTGCGTAATTTTATAACGGCTGTACATAAATCCACCGAACACCAACATCAATGCCAATCCGCCGAATAAAGCATAACGCAAAGTGGCGGCCCTTTTTAATTGTTCATCTTGCATTAAGACTTGCGCCGCAATTACTTTTTTCTCCTCCTGATTTTTTATACTATCGGCTGCTGCTTTTGTTGCGTATTCAAATTCCATTTCTTTTCGTGTAATTTCCTTCTGCCTTTGTTCATTAGATACGCTGTCTTTTGCCTCAATTGAAGCGACAAAATGATAATAAGCATTCTTGTAATCTTTCTTTTCAGCAAAGTGCCGGGATAATTCGTTATGAATATCCATACGCATAGTGTGGTTTTCGAGGCTATCAGCCAAATCTGAAGCTCGCAACAAATATTTTTCCGCTAACTTCATATCCTTTCTCAAAAGATAAATTTCGCCGATACTTTTTATAGTGATAGCAATCTCCCTTAAATCTCCCAGTTCATATTTAATTTTAAGCGCAATAAAATAGTGATCGAGTGCTTTATCAGGTGATCCCTTCCTTTTATATAAATCACCAATATTCCCAAGCGTATTAGCCTGTAACTGCCTATAGCCTTCCTCGTCGGCCATCTTCAATGCTTTGTTATAATAATCAAGTGCGTTCCATTTATTATTCTGGTCGGAATATAAAAGACCAAGATTTCCGTAAGTATTTGCCTGCAATAATTTATAACCGGTTTCCTCGGCCAGCTTTAAAGCTTTTAAATAATACTCCTCTGCTTTGGGAATATTATTACGCTGAAAATAAATAATACCGATATTCCCGGAGTGGCGTGCCACACCAATTTTATTTCCTGATTTTTCGTCAATTTTAATAGCAGTAAAATAATAATCAAGCGCTTTTAAAATATTTCCTTTATTTGAATAAGCCAATCCAATGTAACCAAGTGTTTTTGATTTGAGATTTAACATCTCGGAATTCAATTTACCTGCCCTTTCCATCCGATCACAAACCGCAATACTTGTTTTGTAGTATTGAATAGCCAAGTCATAAGCACCTTTAAAATAATTACCTAAACCTATCTGGTGATACGATTGCGCTATCCCTTTATCGAATTTGTATTTCTCGGAAAGCATCAGCGCTTGCTTGCTCAAGGCGATCGAAGAATCTGTGCTTTGATTTTTAATTTCCCAACTCAACATATTCAAACATTTTACCTTGTTTGTATCGGTTGCCGTTTTTAAAGCAAGTTTAATTGAATCCTTTCGGCTTGGGCCAATGTTGGTACGGTTGTTTTGGGAAAAAGCACTGTTGACCTTTAATAAAAAAGGTAAAAGAATTAATACAGATATTAATAAGGCCTTTTTGATACCTAAATATACAAATTAGGTTTGTTAAAGGTCAACAAAAAAGCCGTCAAACTTACATTTAACGGCTTTAATAAGAAAATTTATGATATTATTCGGCTTTAGTCTCTTCTGAAGCTGTATCATTCGATTCAACATCAGCTGATGTTTTTTTAGCACCACGGCTACGACGTGTAGTTTTAGCTTTTTCAGTTTTAACTGCACTTGTTCCGCTGGTGTACAATTCATTAAAATCAACCAATTCAATCATGGCCATTTCAGCAGCATCACCCTGACGGTTACCGGTTTTGATAATACGCGTGTATCCTCCTTTACGGTCGCCCACTTTAACAGCAACATCTTTAAATAAAGCCGAAACTGCAGTTTTACTTTTTAAATCAGCAAAAGCTAAGCGGCGGTTATGTGTGCTGTCGGTTTTGCTTTTTGTGATGATTGGTTCAACAAATAGACGTAATGCTTTTGCTTTAGCCAACGTTGTAAAAATACGTTTGTGCTCAATTAAAGAGCAAGCCATATTGCTTAACAAAGCTTTACGATGAGAGCTTGTTCTGCCTAAATTATTTATTTTATCTCCGTGTCTCATTTTATTTACAATTTTTTGATTTACGATTTACAAATTGCCAATTGTAAATTGTCAAATCGTCAATTATTTAGTCTTTATCCAATTTATATTTCTGTACGTTCATTCCGAACTGTAAACCTTTAGCTGAAACTAAATCTTCTAACTCAGTTAATGATTTTTTACCAAAGTTGCGGAATTTCAAAAGATCGTTTTTGTTGAACGCAACAAGCTCACCTAATGTTTCAACATCAGCAGCTTTTAAGCAATTCAATGCACGAACTGATAAATCCATATCAACAAGCTTAGTTTTTAATAACTGACGCATGTGCAATGATGTCTCATCAAATTCTTCTTCGCTCTTTTTGTCTTCAGTATCCAAAGTGATTTTCTCGTCAGAGAATAACATGAAGTGGAAAATAAGAATCTTAGCAGCTTCTTTTAAAGCTTCTTTCGGATGAATTGAACCATCAGAAACGATATCTAAAATCAAACGTTCGTAGTCAGTTTTTTGTTCTACACGATAGTTCTCAATTGTATACTTCACATTTTTAATAGGAGTATAAATAGAATCGATGAAGATAGTTCCATTTGGAGCGCTGTTTGTTTTGTTCTCTTCAGCCGGAACATAACCACGTCCTTTTTCGATTGTCAATTCCATTTTAATGCGAACTGAAGGATCACAATTGAAAATCACTAAGTCAGGATTCAATACCTGAAAACCATTAACGTATTTTGCTATGTCACCTGCAGTGAATTTTTCTGAGCCTGCGAAATGAACAACAACTTTTTCGTTTTCGTGGTTGTCTAATTGCTTTTTAAAGCGTACTTGCTTTAAGTTCAGGATAATTTCAGTAACGTCTTCCACAACACCTTTAATGGTTGAGAATTCGTGATCTACACCTTCAACGCGTAAGCTGGTTACAGCATAACCTTCAAGTGAAGATAAAAGTATACGGCGTAATGCGTTTCCAATTGTAATACCAAAACCAGGTTCTAAAGGACGGAATTCGAACTGACCTTCAGTCTCAGTAGAGTTAATCATTATTACTTTATCGGGCTTTACGAAATTTAAGATTGCCATTTGATATTATATATTTAAGGTTATTAAATAAGTTCCAAAAAATTATTTTGAGTACAACTCGACGATCAACTGTTCCTTTATGTTTTCAGGAATCTGTGAACGTTCAGGACGGTTAATGAATTTTCCGCTCATGGTTGATTTATCAAAATCTAACCAGGGATATTTATTAACTGTACCTGTAATGCAATTAACGATTGTTTCAAGCGATTGTGATTTTTCGCGTACCGAAACAACATCACCTGCCTTTAAAGTAAAAGATGATACGTTTACAACAACACCGTTAACTGTAATGTGTGAATGCGAAACAAGCTGACGTGCTGCACGACGGCTTGGAGCAATACCCATACGGTAAACTACGTTATCGATCCGAGCTTCGATTAATTGTAATAACACTTCACCGGTAATACCGTGCGAACGTGCCGCTTTTGCGAAAATTTTAGCGAACTGACGCTCTAAAATTCCGTAAGTGTACTTAGCTTTTTGCTTTTCCATTAACTGAATTGCGTATTCAGATTGCTTTGCACGTTTTTTAGTTTGACCGTGCTGCCCCGGAGGGTAATTCTTCTTCTCCAGCGCTTTGTCAGGGCCGAATATGGGCTCCTTGAACTTGCGGGCGATTTTTGATTTTGGACCTGTGTACCTTGCCATTTTAAATAATTGTTTTCTTTTTTTGTTTTATTATTTAAGCTGAAGATCCTTTCGATCAGCAGCTCCAAACCCCAACTGAGGCTGGCTTATTTTTTTATTATACGCGGCGACGCTTTGGCGGGCGGCAACCGTTGTGTGGAATCGGTGTGATATCTACAATCTCAGATACTTCAATACCATTAGCGGTTAAAGTACGGATGGCTGATTCACGTCCTGCTCCCGGACCTTTGATATACACTTTTACTTTACGTAAACCTGCATCGTGTGCTACTTTACCACAATCAGTGGCTGCCATTTGCGCTGCATAAGGCGTGTTTTTCTTAGAACCTCTGAAACCCATTTTACCGGCTGATGACCAGGAAATAACCTGACCCGCCATATTGGTTAACGAGATAATAATGTTGTTAAACGTAGCGTTAATATGCGCTTCGCCTACAGCTTCAACTTTAACAACCCTTTTGCGGGCTGCTGCTTTTCCTGTGAGAGGCGTAGTGGCTGTTTGTTGTTTTGCCATTTGTTTTATCTTTTAATAAAGTTTTTATTATTTAACTGCCATTTTCTTATTCGCAATTGTCTTACGTTTACCTTTACGGGTGCGCGCGTTAGTTTTAGTACGCTGACCACGAACCGGTAAACCGTTACGGTGACGGGTTCCGCGGAATGATCCGATATCAACCAAACGCTTAATGTTTAATTGAACTTCGGAGCGGAGAGCACCTTCAACTTTGAAATTGCTGTTGATAAAATTACGGATGGCATTTTGCTCGTCATCTGTCCATTCGTTTACTTTTTTATCGAAATTGATGCCTGCGTTACGCAGAATTTTCTGCGCAGTGCTGCGGCCAATCCCGAAAATATAGGTTAAGCCTATTTCTCCTCTTTTGTTTTTTGGTAAATCAATACCTGCTATACGTGCCATTTTTTACTTTTTAAAAAGGTTTTCAATTACAGAATTACTTCTGTCTTTGTTTAAATTTTGGTGTTTTCTTGTTGATAACATACAGTTTTCCTTTACGGCGAACGATCTTACAATCAACGCTACGTTTTTTTATGGATGCTCTTACTTTCATTTTTTCTTTTCTAAATTCTTATTTATATCTAAACGTTATTCTTGCTTTACTTAAATCGTAAGGACTCATTTCAAGCCTTACTTTATCACCGGGTAAAATTTTTATATAGTGCATGCGCATCTTACCCGAAATATGCGCTGTAACCACGTGTCCATTTTCCAACTCCACTCTAAACATAGCGTTACTTAGTGCCTCAATGATAGTACCGTCTATCTCTATGTTTGTTTGTTTCGCCATATATTAGCCTTGTTGTACCATCATGGCATTAGCGCCACGCCCCTTAATTCGTCCCGACTTCATTAAACCATCATAATGGCGGTTCAATAAGTAAGTTTCTATCTGCTGTAAGGTGTCTAATACAACTCCCACTAAAATCAGTAACGATGTTCCTCCATAAAAATCAGCAAACGCACTATTAATACCCAATTGAATCGCAATCGCAGGTAAAATCGCTACAACGGCAAGGAAAATAGATCCCGGCAAAGTAATTCGCGACATAACCTGATCGATAAACTCAGCAGTTTTTTTACCGGGTTTAACACCGGGTATAAATCCACCGTTACGTTTCATATCATCCGCCAATTGATTTGGATTAACCATAATGGCGGTATAGAAATAAGTAAACAGTATAATTAATATAGCGAAAGTTAAATTGTACCAGAAACCATAACGCTCAGTGAAAACACCGGCAGAGCTTCCGTTAAAACCTGTAATTGCGGCAGGGATGAACATAATTGCCTGTGCGAAAATGATTGGCATTACCCCGGCAGCATTTACCTTTAAAGGAATATACTGACGAACGCCACCGTATTGTTTGTTACCTACAATCTTCTTGGCAAACTGAACAGGGATACGACGTGTACCTTGAACTAACATGATAGATCCGATAATAACGAATAATAAGAATACGATCTCTAATAAGAACATAATCAAACCACCACCTGAACTTTGTAAACGTGAACCGAACTCAGAAGTGATAGCAAAAGGTAAACGCGAAATGATACCAATCATAATTAATAAAGAAATACCGTTACCGATACCTTTATCAGTGATGCGCTCACCTAACCACATAACGAACATTGTACCTGTTACAAGGATGATTGTAGATTGAATCATAAACCAAGAACCATCAATTAAAACAGCACCCGGAATATTATAAACCTGAGTCGCTAAATAACCAGGACACTGTACTGCAGTAACAGCGATGGTTAAGAAACGTGTGTACTGATTTATTTTTTTACGTCCGCTTTCGCCTTCGCGCTGCATTTTCTGGAAATAAGGAACGGCCATTCCTAATAGCTGAATAATGATGGAAGCCGTAATGTAAGGCATAATACCTAAGCCAAAAACTGAGGCACGCGAAAAAGCACCACCCGCAAAAATGTTTATTAAACCAATAATTCCATCCTGCGAAGCAGATGCATGCGCTTCATTTAATGCCGAGGCATTTACACCCGGAAGTACCACATACGAACCCAAACGGTAAATTAATACCAAACCAAGGGTCAAAAGGATCCTTGCCCTGAGCTCTTCGATTTTCCAGATGTTTTGAAGTGTATCTATAAAACGCTTCATATATTATTTAATTCGTTTTGGCTGCTATTAACAGCCGGTTAATTATTTTTCTTTCTTCTTAATAAAGTTCAATTCAGTTGTAGCACCACCTTTATCTTCAATTGCTTTTTTAGCAGTTGCAGTAAAAGCGTGTGCATGAACAGTAACTTTTGATTTCAATTCACCACGACCTAAAATTTTTACGAGATCATTCTTAGAAGCCATTCCGTTTTTTATTAAAACATCAGGTGTAATCTCAGATAATTTTGTTTTTTCAACCAATTTCTGGATTGAATCAAGATTAATTCCATTATAATCAATCCGATTAACATTCTTGAAACCGAATTTCGGGATACGACGCTGTAAAGGCATTTGTCCACCCTCAAAACCACGCTTTGAAGAATAACCTGAACGTGACTTAGCTCCTTTATGACCACGCGTTGCAGTTCCACCGCCGCCTGAACCCTGTCCACGGCCTCTGCGGTAATTATTTTTTGTCGAACCTTTTGCAGGTGTAATTGTATTTAATTTCATCGTATTAAGCTTTTTCAATTTTTAACATGTGTGCAACTGTATCAATTTGTCCTTGCACAGCAGGATTAATTTCTTTTTCAAGCGTCTGATAAGTTTTTTTGAAACCTAAGGCCACTAACGTTGCTCTCTGACGCGGCGAGCGCTTTGCTCTTCCTTTTACTAATGTGATTTTTACTTTTGCCATAACAACAATTATTAACCGTTAAATACTCTGTCTAAAGAAATACCACGCTGACGTGCCACTGTAATTGGGTCGCGCATTTTCATCAAAGCATCCAAAGTAGCTTTCACCACGTTGTGCGGATTTGATGAGCCTTTTGATTTCGCTAATACATCGGTAACACCAACGCTCTCCAATACTGCACGCATTGCACCACCGGCAATTACACCGGTACCATGAGCAGCAGGTTTTAAGAAAACGTGAGCACCACCGAATTTACCTTCTTGCTGATGAGGAACAGTGCCGTTAAGTATCGCTACTTTAACTAAACTTTTCTTAGCATCCTCAATACCTTTGGTAATTGCATCGGTAACCTCGTTAGCTTTACCTAAACCTTGTCCTACTACACCCTTTTCGTTACCTACAACTACTATGGCAGCAAAACTAAAGTGGCGACCACCTTTTGTAACTTTAGTTACACGCTGAATCGCAACTAACTTATCTTTTAGTTCGATGTCGCTTGATTTTACCCTTTTTACAACTTCTGTTGACATTCTTTTTTATTTAAAGTTTTTACTAATTAAAATTTAAGGCCGCCTTCGCGTGCACCTTCAGCTAATTGTTTCACACGGCCATGGTAAAGGAATCCGTTACGATCGAATGCTACCACTTTAATACCAGCCGAAATAGCTTTTTCTGCGATTGCTTTTCCAACCAATTTCGCTTTTTCTGACTTATTCACTTTTGCAGACTTAACTGATTTATCTCCTGATGAAGCAGCGGCTAAAGTTTTGCCGGCTTTATCATCAATTAATTGAGCATAAATCTCGTTGTTACTACGAAAAACACATAAACGCGGGGAACCACTGGTTCCTTTAACTGTTTTACGGATTCTGTATTTAATCCGCTGTCTTCTTTCTTCTTTACTTAATGCCATCTTCTATTATTTTAACCCGATCGCTATCGGGAGATTTTACAATTAATTATTTCTTAGCTGCTGACTTACCTGCTTTGCGACGTAATACCTCATTCACAAACTTGATACCTTTTCCTTTGTAAGGCTCAGGTTTACGTAATGAGCGGATCTTTGCAGCAACCATTCCTAATAAAGCTTTATCATGACTCTCCAAAATAATTTTTGGGTTAGAGCCTTTTTCGGTAGCCGTAGTAACTTTAATTTCGGCCGGTAACTGGAAATTAATGTTGTGAGAGTAACCTAATGATAACTCTAACATTTGTCCTTTGTTAGAAGCGCGATAACCTACACCTACTAATTCCTGTTCGGTTTTGTAACCTTCATTCACACCTTTAATCATGTTAGCGATTAAAGCGCGGTATAAACCGTGTAATGAACGGTGACGTTTATGATCTGTTGGGCGGGATAATGTTATTATCCCGTCCTTTATTGTTACTGTAATATCGGCATCAACTTTTTGGGTTAATGTTCCTTTTTTTCCTTTAACGGTTACCAATCCATTGGCAACATTTACTTCGATTCCCTGAGGTATTGTTATTGGTGCTTTTCCTATACGTGACATGTTTTCTTTCCTCCTGTTAATTAATTAAGAAACATAACATAAAACTTCCCCGCCAACGTTTTGCGTCTTTGCTTCCTTATCAGTCATAACACCTTTTGATGTAGAGATGATGGCGATACCCAAACCATTTAATACTTTAGGCATGTTGCTAACGCCTGCGTACGTACGTAAGCCCGGAGAAGAAACACGGTCTAAAGAACGGATAGCCGATAATTTGGTTACCGGATGGTACTTTAATGCTATTTTAATAATGTTGTGTTTTTTCTCATTCGTTTCGAACTTATAGTTTAAGATATAACCTTTATCAAAAAGAATTTTTGTAATTTCTTTTTTAAGGTTAGATGCAGGCACTTCTACCACTCTGTGATTTGCGCTGATTGCGTTTCTAACGCGGGTCAAGTAATCTGAAATTGAATCTGTCATTTTTTTATTTTTAATATGTTATTCCGCTTGCAGAATAATTATACGTTAATACTCTTTATAATTTACCAGCTCGATTTTGTTAATCCGGGAATTAATCCGAACACAACCATCTCACGGAATGTTACACGGCTGATTCCAAACTGACGCATGTAACCACGCGGACGGCCTGTTAATTTACAACGGTTACGACCCCTTACCGGAGACGAGTTACGTGGTAATTTTTGCAAACCTAACTGGTCGTTCGCTTTTTTAAGTTCTGCGCGCTTAGCAGCATATTTATCTGCTAATCTTTTGCGTTTGACCTCACGGGCCTTCATTGATTCTTTTGCCATTTCTTATTTTTTAAACGGTAATCCAAATTCAGTTAATAATGCCTGAGCTTCTTTATCAGTTGGCGCAGAAGTCACGAAAGTGATATCCATACCATTAATCTTACTCACTTTATCGATATCAATCTCAGGAAAGATGATTTGCTCGGTGATACCTAATGTATAGTTACCATGGCCATCAAAACCTTTGCTGTTGATACCTTTGAAATCACGGATACGCGGTAAAGCCGAAGCAACCAAACGATCAAGGAATTCATACATTTTGTCGCCACGTAATGTAACACGTACGCCAATTGCAACGCCCTTACGTAATTTAAAGTTTGAAATATCTTTTGATGAATAAGTAGGAACAGCTTTCTGACCGGTAATAGTGGTCATTTCTTTCACTGCCGATTCAATCATTTTTTTATCTGATACCGCATCACCAACACCCTGGTTGATGCAAATCTTTTGCAATTTCGGAACTTGCATTACAGTTGAATACTTGAAAGAATCCTTAAGATTCTTCACGATCTCATCACTGTATTTGGTTTTTAACCTCGGTTTATATGTTTTTGCTGCCATTATTTAATTACCTCCTTAGTTTTTTTAGAGATACGTACTAAATTTTTTGTTTTTTCGTCAGCCTGACGCCCAATACGAACAGTTTTACCACCTTCAACAAACATTAAGTTTGACAGATGGATGGTACCTTCCTGCTTGGAAATTCCTCCATTCGGCGTTTTAGCGCTTGGTTTTGTGTGTTTGCTGATCATGTTAACACCTTCAACCAATACTCTCATTTTCTTTGTATCAATAGAAATGATTTTTCCTTCCTGGCCTCTCGACTCACCGGAAATCACCCGTACTGTATCGCCTTTTTTTAATTTTAACTTCGACATGATATCTTTTTTTTAAAGCACTTCTGGTGCTAATGATATAATTTTCATAAATTGTTTATCGCGTAATTCACGGGCAACCGGACCGAAAATACGTGTACCGCGGATTTCATCTGTACCACTCAATAACACTACTGCATTATCGTCGAAACGGATATAAGAACCATCATTACGACGGATCTCTTTGCGTGTTCTTACGATTACAGCTTTACTTACTGTTCCTTTTTTCACGTTACCTGATGGCATAGCGTGCTTAACTGTTACCACAACCTTATCGCCAATTGAAGCGTAACGTTTACGGGTACCGCCCAATACACGGATCACCAACACTTCTTTGGCACCGCTGTTATCAGCTACAGTTAATCTTGATTCGTTCTGTATCATTTTCTTTTCTTATTAACCAAAAATTATTTTACTCTTTCTACAATCTGAACTAAACGCCAGTTCTTAGTTTTACTGAGTGGGCGTGTTTCCATGATAGTAACAGTATCACCGATGTTACATTCGTTTTTTTCGTCGTGCGCAACAAACTTTGATGTTTTGTTTACGAACTTACCGTACTTCGGATGTTTTACTTTACGCATTACCGCTACAACAATCGATTTATTCATTTTGTTGCTGGTAACAATGCCTGTTTTCTCTTTTCTTAAATTTCTTTCTTCCATTGTAATGGTATCTTAAATTTATTTAGCTGCTGTTTTACGTTTTGTTAATTCAGTTTGCAAACGCGCTACCAATTTACGGGCATCGCGGATTTTAATCGGATTCTCGATAGGAGAAACATTATGATTTAACTTCAATTTTCCTAAAGATTCCTTTTCCTGTTTTACTTTATCCGATAATTCAACATCGGTTAATGCAAGTATGTCTTTGTTTTTCATTTTTACTTTTATTAAGCTTCGTTAGCGCTGTAATCTTTTCTAACTACAAATTTTGTAACAATTGGTAATTTTTGTGCTGCAAGGCGTAATGCTTCTTTTGCAATTTCAATCGAAACACCTTCCGCTTCAAAAATAATACGGCCCGGCTTTACAGGAGCAACCCAATATTCAGGTGCACCTTTACCTTTACCCATACGAACCTCAGCCGGTTTACGTGTAATAGGTTTATCAGGAAATACACGGATCCATACTTGCCCCTCACGTTTCATGAAACGAGTGATAGCAATACGGGCAGCTTCAATCTGACGGGCAGTTACCCAACAGCCTTCCTGAGCTTTAATACCAAATGAACCAAAGGCTAATTGATCGCCACGCTTGGCGTTGCCTTTCATTTTCATTTTTTGCGATTTCCTGAACTTCGTTCTTTTCGGTTGTAACATTTTATATTCTCTTTAATTCTTTAAACTTTCTTTTTCAAATACTAAAGTGTGCTTGCTTTACTTATCTTCTCTCTTCCCTTTTTTCTTTCCGCCGCCAAATTTCGGTTGAGCAGGACCTTTCTTTTCCTTTGCTAAACCAATGTTTGGAGATAAATCACGTTTACCAAATACTTCGCCTTTGCAAATCCAAACCTTAACACCAATACGGCCATAAGATGTGTGAGCTTCTGCAACTGCATAATCGATATCAGCACGTAAAGTATGCAATGGTGTACGTCCTTCTTTGTAACCTTCTGAACGTGCCATCTCAGCACCACCTAAACGGCCTGAAACTTTAATTTTAATTCCTTCAGCACCCATGCGCATGGTTGAAGCCATACTCATTTTAGCAGCACGACGGAACGAAATACGACCTTCGATTTGACGAGCAATGCTATCTGCAACGATACGCGCATCAGTTTCGGGGCGTTTAATTTCAAATATGTTTATCTGAACTTCTTTCTTAGTCAGTTTCTTTAACTCTTCTTTTAGTTTATCAACTTCTTTACCGCCTTTACCGATGATGATACCCGGACGTGCAGTATTTACAGTTACTGTAACTAATTTTAAAGTACGTTCGATGATGATTTTTGAAATACCACCTTTTGCCAAACGCGCTTTTAAATAGGTTCTGATCTTATCGTCTTCAACCAATTTCTCGGAATAATCTTTTCCTCCAAACCAATTCGAATCCCAACCTTTTACGATTCCTAAACGAAAACCTATCGGATTAACTTTTTGTCCCATGTTATTTTTTATCTAATTTTTTTGTGTCTAAAACTAATGTAACGTGATTTGAACGTTTTTTGATACGGTATCCGCGCCCTTGAGGAGCAGTACGTAAACGCTTTAACTGAAAACCACTGTCAACCACAATTGTTTTTACAAACAAAGTATCGTCATCAGGACGAGCCCCTGTTTTTGCTTCGTAGTTAGCGATAGCTGATTTCAATAATTTTCCCAAACGTCCTGAAGCCTCACGTGTATTAAACTTCAATACGCTTAATGCTTTATATACATCCATGCCGCGAACTAAGTCAGCAACCTGATTCATTTTACGTGGCGATGTAGGACAATTGTTCAATTTGGCAAAATAAGTTGTCTTATTTGCTTCCTTGCGCGCGTCGGCTACTAATCTTTTTCTTTTACCCATTGTAATTTATCTTAATACTTTATAAATCTTATTTATTTGCTGGTGAAGCACTGGTTGCAGCTCCTTTGTTGTGACCTGCGTGACCTTTAAACACACGCGTTAAAGCAAACTCGCCTAATTTATGGCCAACCATATTTTCAGTTACATAAACCGGAATAAATTTTGCTCCGTTATGCACCGCAAAAGTATGTCCCACAAATTCCGGTGGAATAGTACAACGGCGTGCCCATGTTTTGATTACAGACTTTTTACCGCCCGCATTCATTTTGTCTACTTTTCCCATCAAGTTGTGATCGAGAAAGGGTCCTTTTTTTAGTGATCTTGGCATTTCTTTTCTTTTTTTAGTTATGAATCTCGGCTTAACCGAAACCATTAAACGTTAATATTATTTCTTCCTTCTTTCTATAATGTGTTTGTTACTTGCTTTTGCTTTGTAGCGTGTTTTAAATCCTTTTGCAGGTAAACCTTTACGGGAACGTGGGTGACCACCTGAAGCGCGACCTTCACCACCACCCATTGGGTGATCTACAGGATTCATTGCTACCGGCCTCGTACGCGGACGTACACCTAACCAACGTTTGCGTCCTGCTTTACCATGAACTTCTAGGTTGTGATCAGGATTTGATACTGCACCAATAGTAGCTTTACAAGTGATCAAAATCATACGTACCTCACCTGAAGGCATGCGTAATACTGCATATTTTCCTTCGCGTGAAGTTAATTGTGCATACGAACCTGCGCTACGCGCTAACGCTGCACCTTGTCCAGGACGTAATTCGATATTGTGAATGATTGTTCCTAATGGAATATCTGATAAGAATAAAGTGTTTCCAACTTCAGGGCCGGCTTTTGCGCCAGACATAATTTTTTTACCTACTTCCAATCCTTGCGGAGCAATGATGTAACGCTTTTCGCCATCTTTATAGATAATTAAAGCAATACGTGCTGTACGGTTCGGATCGTACTCGATGGTTTTTACAGTTCCTTCGATTCCGTCTTTCTCACGTTTGAAGTCGATAATACGGTATTGTTTTTTATGACCACCGCCGATGTAGCGCATGGTCATTTTGCCTGAATTGTTACGGCCACCAGAACGTTTGTTAGTTGAAGTAACCAAACTTTTTTCAGGTTGGTTGTCAACTGTAATATCCTTATTGTCTGAAGATATTTTGAATCTCAAACTTGGTGTTAACGGTCTATATTTTTTTAATCCCATTTCTAATCTTTTTAAAAATTAAATACTAGCGTAGAAGTCAATTACTTCACCCTTCTTTAAAGTTACAATAGCTTTTTTGTTGCGGTTAACGCGTCCTACTGCCAAACCACGGGTTGTGTTGCGTGATTTAACTTTACCGATGTATTGCTGCGTGTTAACTGAGTCAACTTTTACACCATACATTTTTTCAATAGCTGCTTTAATCTCCAGCTTGTTGGCTTCTTTGTTTACTATAAAACCATAGCGATTAAACTTCTCAGACTGTGAAGTTATCTTTTCGGTAATTATAGGTTTAATTAAAATTCCCATTTTACTTATTTAAAATTGTTTCAATTACTTTAACTGAACTTTCTGCTAAAATTAAATTATCAGCATTCAGAATATCATATGTATTCAAATCCGAGGCATTAATAACTTTTACTTTTTGAATGTTACGTGATGATAAATACACATTGTTGTTTGCAGAACCTAACACCAACAGCGTTTTTTTACCGGTCATGTTTAAATTCTTCATCAGCTCAGTATAATTTTTTGTTTTCGGAGCTTCGAATGAAAAATCTTCCAATACTGTAATAGCATTATCTTTTGCTTTGTATGATAAAGCGGAGATACGCGCTAAAGCTTTTACCTTTTTATTTAATTTAAAAGAGTAATCGCGGGGGCGCGGACCAAAAGCACGGCCACCACCAATAACAACCGGCGATTTCAAGCTACCTCTACGGGCTCCACCTGTACCTTTTTGGCGCATTAATTTTTTAGTTGTACGCGCAACTTCTGCACGTTCTTTCGACTTGTGAGTACCCTGACGCTGATTAGCTAAATAGCTTTTCACATCCAGATAAATACTGTGGTCGTTTGGCTCTGCTGCAAAAACAGCATCTGCTAAGTTTACTTTCTTAGCTGTTTTTTTGCCACTTATGTTTAATACTTCTACTTGCATGATTACTTCTCAATTAAAACGTAAGACCCTTTA
>JAHEYE010000062.1 GCA_023251695.1 Sphingobacteriaceae bacterium
TTGTTTTTTATGCCTGGGGCGGACCGAAATTCATTTTTGTGATTTTGGGAACCACGTTTCTTGATTTCTTTTTTGTGGAGGCAATGCATAAAGCGAAAACAAAAAGTTCAAAAAATCAGTTTTTGGTATTGTCGCTTTTAATGAATGTGGCCTTGCTTTTTTATTTTAAATACTGCAATTTTTTTATTGATAACATTAATGCACTCGCGGGAACAGAAATTCACTGGGCAAAGATCATTTTACCAATTGGTATTTCATTTTATACATTCGAAAGCATTACTTACGTGGTAGATGTTTACCGGGGCGTTCATAAACCTTTGAAGAGCTTTTGGCATTATCAGACGTATATTATTTTCTTCCCGAAATTAATAGCCGGACCAATTGTCCGTTACCACGACATAGCTGATCAGATTACCAATCGGGAAAAAAATTACACAACGGATATTAAACTGAGCGGTTTCTTTATCTTCTGTTTCGGTCTGGCTAAAAAAGTAATTATTGCCAATACATTGGGTATGCAGGCCGATGCTGTATTTAAACTCGATGCTTCAGAAATTGATACAGCCGCGGCCTGGGTAGGGGCTATTGCGTATACATTCCAAATTTATTTTGATTTCAGTGGTTATAGCGATATGGCTATTGGCCTTGGGAAAATTTGCGGATTTAAATTACCCGAAAATTTTAAAAACCCCTATCTCTCCTTTTCAATTACTGAGTTCTGGCGCCGTTGGCATATTACGCTGGGGGCATGGATGAAAAATTATTTGTATATCCCGCTCGGGGGAAATAAAGTTACGTCTGCAAAATTATACCGCAATTTAGTGGTTGTCTTTCTTCTGTCGGGTTTATGGCATGGTGCAAGTTGGAATTTTATTTTATGGGGCGCATTTCACGGAATGTTTTTAGTTCTGGAGAGATTGTTTTTAGGAAATGTGTATCAAAAAATCGGAAAATTTGTTTCTACCATAATAACTTTCATTATTGTAATTACCGGTTGGGTACTGTTCCGTAATGAAAATATTGATTACGCTTTTCACATCATCAAAAAAATGTATGCTTTCGATTTCTTTGATGGTAAATTTGCCTTGAATAACGATTTCTGGTTCTCCTGCATTCTGGCGACTCTTTTTTCTTTCTTTGCCTTCCATTCAAAAACACAATCCGTACAGGATTTAGTTTACGGCGAAAAATTCACTGATAAAAACCGTAATGTTTTAATGCTGACAAGTATTTGTTTATTCTATATGTCGTTAACTTATATTTCGGCACTCGATTTTAATCCTTTTATTTATTTCAGGTTTTAATGGCAGCGAAAAATAAAATAATAACAAGTAAAATATGGATTGCCTATCTCGCATTGGCTTTCCCGTTGCTGTATTCATTTATTAAGAAGGATAATAAACCGAATTTAACCGGTATTGTCATCAGCGATAAAAAACCGGAGCTGAGTCAGGAAAACTGGTTCATGGGTCTGTACCAAACCGATATGGATGATTACAATAACGATCATTGGTCATTAAAGGAAATTTCTGTCCGTCTCAATAATCAGTTATATTATAAACTTTTTAATCAAATACGGGTTAATCGTTTTGTTACCGGAAAGGATAATTATGTATTTAGCGAGAGTTATATTTTTTCAGCCTTTGGTGATGATTTTATTGGGGAGGAGAGAATAAAATCTTTAATGCAAATGGCAAAAGTGGTTCAGGATAGTCTGAAACGGCATGGCGTTGATCTTCTTTTTGTGTATGCTCCCGGTAAAGGACAACATCTGAAGGAATTCATAGAAGATAAATACAAACATCCGATTAAGAATACCAACCACGATGAGTTTGTGAAGCAAAGTAAAACTTATGGTATTAATTATCTCGATTTACAAACGTATTTCGATTTATTAAAACCGAACAGCAAATACCCTTTGTTTCCGAAATTCGGACATCATTGGAGTTATTATGGTGAAGTTTTGGCAATTGATACCATTATCCGGCACCTTGAAGTATTGCATGGTAAACAAATGCCTGAAATTGCCTGGGAAAATACTGTAGTGGTGGATACAGCACAAAGTCGCGATGCGGATGTGCTGAAAAGCATGAATTTATATTCGAACCCGTCGCAAAACATGAAACTTGCTTATCAGGAAATTTTATTTGAAAGAGATTCAACCAAAAACACCACGCGAGTTCTGAGTATAGGTGACAGTTATTGGTACGGTACTTTATACAAAGCTATCCCGACTAATTGCATGGCGGGTGGTCAGTTCTGGTATTATTACAATAAGGTAATTCCGCCACCGGTTCAGGGACAAAATATTGAGGTATGGGAATTGAATCTTAAGGAAGAAATTGAAAACAATAACGATGTGGTGATGCTGGTGTACTCTGATGGGAATCTTGGAGCTTTCGGAAATAATTTTATTCAGGATGCTTATGAGATGTACACTTCGCCGGGAAGCTATTGGGCAAGGATGCAGAAACATAACGCTATCCAGACTTACGCAAAGCAAATACGCAACCAGCCTTTATTATTGAAAAAAGCTACCCAGAAATCAAACGAACTTCAGATTCCTTTGGATTCTGCTATTAAATTAGATGCTATGAAAATGGCGGGGGTGAAGTAACAGAAATATACGTGAGAAATTCTTTAGAAATATTGGAAGAAATAAGAGTGGTTCTAAAAAGGAACAATCTCCTAACCGAATTAGGGGAATTGGAACGTGAAATACGCGCTAGTTCAACGGGCGACGAATTATGTGGTAGAAGTGCGTTCAAGCTGTTAGTATTGCAACAACAAAGCCAGGAAGTTAATCGCGCAATAGGCGAACTTATTACCGAGTTTATTGCTTTTTGTCAGGCAAATGGGATTCACATCAAAGACAATAAATAGAACAGCTTAAAACTCCCCCTTTTTTCGTTAGAGAAGGTATTGTAAACATTACTATATTTACTCTCCCAATTAATCAACATGAAATTCAAAAAAATCACCCTTGTTTTTAGTTTAATTTTTGTAGTGTTTGTCAGTACTGCCGATGAGGGCATGTGGCTGCCGCAATTATTAAATGCACTCACCATTAAAGACATGCAAAAAAACGGCTGTAAACTTACGGCTGAACAGATTTACAGCGTAAACAAATCAAGTTTGAAAGATGCCATTGTTCAGTTTGGTGGTGGTTGTACTGCTGAAATTATTTCGGGTGAAGGATTAATTTTAACCAATCACCATTGTGGATATGGAGCCATCACGATGCATAGTACTGTGGAGAAGGATTATTTAAGAAATGGTTTTTGGGCCATGAACAAGCAGGAAGAAATTTATACACCAAGTTTAACGGTAACATTCATAAACCGTATTGATGATGTCACTGCAAAAGTGATGGCGAATGTAAGTGCTAATTATTCGGAGATACAAAAAGACTCCGTTATTAAAGCAAACATAAAGGTAATTGAAGCGGCCGCTACAAAAGACACACACTATGGCGCTTTCGTTCGTCCGTTTTTTTATGGCAACGAATATTATTTATTCATCACCGAAACATTCCGCGATGTGCGTATGGTTGGTGCGCCTCCTGAGCATATAGGTAAATTCGGAGGGGAAACAGATAATTGGATGTGGCCGCGCCATAACGCCGATTTTTCTTTGTTCAGGATTTATGCGGGTAAGGATAATAAACCGGCAGATTATTCGGTTGATAATGTTCCGTACAAACCAAAACACTTTTTGCCTATCAATATCAAAGGTGTAAACAAGGGTGATTTTACGATGGTGTATGGTTTTCCCGGCCGTACACAGGAATATTTAACTTCTTACGCGGTTGAATTGTTAGTCAACGAAACAAATCCTCGTCGCGTTGATTTACGTGCAAAACGTTTAAGTATTTTGGAAGCGACCATGCGTAAAGGTCCTGAATTCAAATTAATGTACGCCAATGCTTATGCGGGTATTGCCAATTATCACAAAAAATGGTACGGCGAAATGTTGGGATTAAAAAAATACAATGCCATTGAAAAGAAAAAGGATTTTGAAAAGAAATTTTTAGAACTAGCAGGAGCAAATCCGGCTTACAAGGAGAAATACAATAACATGTTCAATCAGTTTCAAAAATTGTATTCAGAATATTCCTCATTAAACAAACAAGTGGATTATTACAGCGAATGTTTGATGGGAATCGATGGAATGCGGTATTGTATGAATTACGTTAATTTATATGCCGAGTTAAAAAAGAAGCAGGCCGGACGGGAAAATAAATTTGAAACTGTACTAGCAGGCTTAAAAAAATCTATTCCGTTTAAGAATATGAATAAGGAAACGGATTATAAACTTTGTGCCGTAATGTTAAATGAATATGTAAAGGGCGTTGATAAATCTACTCGCCCTTATTATTTGGATTCATTGCTGCAGGCGCATAATAATAGCGGCGAATCTGTTGCTAAATATTTGTATGAAAATTCAAGCTTCATTGATAATGAAAAAGCGCAGGCTATGTTGGATCATTTCGAGAGAGATGCTTCTGTGTATGAACGCGATCCTTATTATAAATTAGCGTCCAGCACAGCAAAATATTATCAAACTACAGTTTTGCCTCAGGCTAATTATGACGAGCTTCAAATTACTGAATTGCAAAAAGAATATGTAAAAGCGATGCGCGAATTAATTAAGGATAAAAAGTTTTATCCGGATGCAAATTCAACCCTGCGTATCGCTTACGGAAAAGTGAACGATTATATTCCGCGCGATGGCGTTGAGAATGGTTATTTTACCACTTTAGATGGAATAATGGAAAAGGAAAATCCGAACGATGAAGAATTTATCATCCCCGCAAAGTTAAAAGAGCTTTATGCAAAAAAGGATTACGGTCAGTACGCTGCGAAAGACGGAAAGCTCCACGTTGCATTCATTGCGAGTAATCACACAACCGGTGGGAATAGTGGTAGTCCGGTTTTAAACGGCAAAGGCGAATTGATTGGAACCAATTTCGACAGGAATTGGGAAGGAACCATGAGTGATGTGATGTATAATCCAAATCAGTGCCGCAACATCGTTCTTGATGCGCGTTACACTTTATTCCTCATTGATAAGTATGCCGGAGCCGGCTATTTGTTGAAAGAGATGAAGATTGTGAAGTAACATCCCCTTCAAAGGGGAAATTTTCTCCTCAGCGGCATCGCCGCGCCATATGTGTAGCAACGGAGTTGCGTCATATTTGTAGCGGCAGAGCCGCGTAAACAAGCAAAGGTGCAGAGCACCGTAATATTTAACTGACATTCTCTGTTTCAAGGAATTCAAATACATATTCGTTCCGGTATTCTATAGCAAATTCACGCAAAGTCTCTAAATATTCTTCACGGAATGTAGTCTTTTTATGATGCTCTTCCTGTGTCAAAATGTAATTCACCACAGTATCTAATTGTTTTCTTGAATGAGAGAAGGCACCATATCCTTTTTGCCATTCAAACTTGAAGCTTGAAAGATTTTTTTCTTTTATCCATGCATTACTGGATGTTTTGATCTGCTCGACCAAATTTGGAAGCAGCTGATTAACATTGTACCCAATGAAAATATGGATATGGTCCGGCATGCTACCAATAGCAAGTAATTTATGTTTGTTATTTTGAACTATTCCTGTTATGTATTTTTCAAGATCGTCTTTCCATTCCTTTTTTATCAATGCATTCCTGTTTTTAACCGCAAAAACGAGGTGGATGTAAAGTTGTGTATATGTGTTTGCCATAATATTCCGGTGCTCTGCACCTGATTGATTTGTTATTAGATTAATTTTACAAAGATTCAGCGGCTCTGCCGCAATTTAGCTTCCCGGTGGAACGTAAAATTACAATGTAATAATGTAAAAGATTGCTACGAATCGTAGCATTTTGAAAAATTTATTCCCCCTTTTTATTGATCAATCCCAACAACTTCTCCATATTTCTTTGATTAGAGAATTTATCCAATTGTGATCTGCGTTCTGAAATTAAATCTTTAGTGAATTCTTTTTGTGACAGATTTTCTATTTGTGAGATGAAGTCTTGCGGCGAATTACAAATAATGAGTCCGTTTGAGCCTATTAATCCTGTGCCCTCAAGCATTTTATCATTGCAAATAACGAATCGTCCGGTGTGAAGTACGTTGAGGAGTTTTAATTTTAAACCTGTGGCTTGTTCGGTATATAAAATATGAATATGTGCATTAGCTATTAAGTCATTCATAGTTTTTTCGTCGGGATTCGCAACTAACTCAGTGTTTTTATATTTTTTTAATTCTGAAACTAAAAACTCAGGCGGATCTAAACCCGCAATTTTTACCGACGTATTTATTTTATTAAAAACGTTATTAGATAACCAAATTACAGCGGCATAATTTTCGGAGATGCTTAAATTACCATTGTATAAAATATAATCGCCTTTGCCTTCTTTAATATTTATTTCATTGTTCGGGTGAAAACTTGGAAGGAACTCTGTTTTTATTTTCGGGTATTTATTTTTGAAATAACTCACATCACATTCATTAACCGCCAAAATCAAATCCGCATGATTGATAACGCTTTCAAAACGTTTCAATTTTCCGGCTTCAAGTTTTAAATATATTTTTTTTAAAAATCGTTTTTCGGATTTAGCAAGATGTTTGTAATAGTCATGTTCAATGTTGCTATGACGGTAAACTTTAAGCCGTTTTATCAATCGCTGGTCGCTTAGTAAATAACAAGTATGGAGTACTTCAAAAAGGATAGGGAATTCATTGCTTAATAAATTTTTTGTGAGCTCTGCTGAAATTCTCGATTTCACATTATAAGGCAGTCCCGAGAAGTTGCTCATAAAACCGGTGTGGCGTTTGTAGTAATAAACTTTTTCACACAAAGCCTCCAGTTCTTGTGATTTAGCGCGACCGTATTCAAAACAATGGAGATAAACCTTAATTCCTTTATTTCTGAACTCCTTTATTTTATAGAAAACATCAATCACGCCTCCATAGTTGGCAGGATAGGGAACATCAAAGGAAATTATGTTAATGGCCTGAATAATAAGGTGTGCTCTTAATAAAAGTAAAGATATGTAATAATTAATAAAAAGAGCCGCTGATTTCGCAGATTTGCACAGATAATGTTTTTAGAACAATCAGCGTAAACCGCGAAATCTGTGGCTTTATTCGAAATAAAAATTAGAGGCGTTAATGCCTGCCTTGAAGGAGGTTTTTAACGTTCCATTCGGAGAATAAACCAAGATGGATGACTTCTGAATATAGTCAATGGCATCACTGACATAAACAGTGAAATCTTTGTCACTTACACCTAAACCGTAAAACGTATTTGTCGTTCCGGTAACAAAGGCGGAAGTTGGAAGAGTTCCTGAATTAATTTCCATGCGGTAAAGGTTTTTGTTTAAAAAATATAAAGTGTCTTTTGAAGCGTTAATGCATAAATTGGAGGGAGAATCTGTGCTTCCAAAATTCAAACTTAATTCCACTTGTAAATTCACAGGATTGATCCGTAATAATTTTCCGACTGTAGTAGCCGAACTACTGCCGGCACTTAAAATCCACACTTTCGAATTTTTATCAATCACAATACTTCCTGTATAAGGACCAACATTAATACTGTCTGTTATTTGGTCGTTAATGGTATTAATAACGTAAGCGAAGCCCGAATTATTATTGGTGACAAAAGCTTTATTGTAAATAAGTGCCATCTGCTCGGTCCAGCCACTGCAGGGAATTGAACCTGTTTTAGTATTTGTATTCAGATCGATGATGGAAATAGCGTTTGAATATAAATCGCTAACATAAGCTTTGCTGAAAGTAACAGGTAAAATATAGCGTGGCGATTGCAGGCCCGTAATGTTTGTTATTAATTTGAAATCGGAAGAATTTATAACAGCTATCTTTCCTGAATTATTTACTACAACATAATATTTGTTATTTATTTTAGTCATGCTCTGACAAACATCTCCAAGAACAGCATTATTGTTTTGTGTTTTGTAAATATCGCTCACAATATTTCCTGTTGACGTTTCATACAAGCTCACCGAGGCATTATTAGTCCCGAAATTCCCTTCCGATGTAATAAACACTTTCGGGCCGCCACCAAGCGTTACTTCAGGTTGTAACACATCATTCGGTTTATCCTTTACGCATGAAAAGAGTAAGAGAGTAGAAAAAGCGAATATGTATTTAATTAATTTCACTCTTTGATTAGCTTGGTAATGATTTTTCCTTTTTTTGTTTCAATACAAACTAAATAAACCCCTGAATGTAAATGTGAAATATCAAAACTCTGATTATTGTGCTCCAATACTTCATTTAATAATTCCTCCCCTATAGTATCGAACACTTTTATTAAATTTCCAACTCCGACTACCGGACTCCGAACACTAAACTCCGAACTAACCGGGTTCGGATAAACTAAAACAAAATTATTTTTTTCATATTCCTCAATTCCAACTCCAGCCTCATTAATCACACCAACCGCGTCTAAATCAAAACCTGAAGAGGCAAATGCAGTTGGCCATGGATCGTTCACAGGGTTGTTGTTCTTATCATATGTGGCGTAAGGTGCATTAATCGCTCCTACAACATCTATTATTTTAACGTGGGTGACAGCATTCGTATTAAATAGAGGGATTCCGACCAATTGCTGCAAGTCGAAAGGTGTTCCATAAAGAGCGCGGTATTTTCCGGCCAGGTTATCCAGTTTAGTTGCGTCGACCGCGGCTGAATTTCCGTACTGGACAGTGTATTGGGAATTGCTTGTTGGAGGAAAGCGGAAATAGTTTATACCATCACTGCTCACTTCTACAAAAGCCAATTCCAGGAATGAATCATTGAAAGCATTTTCAAAAACCGCAAAATCATAACCTGGTCCATTTGTGATAGGGTTCGAAAAACTAATCACTGCTGAACCACCGTCGCCAAGACTTACAACAGAACCATCAGCTTTTGCAATTGCATCAGTTCCTGTTCCGGTGCTTACAAAACCAAGAGAGGTATTGCTGATATCCTGATAACCTAAAGTAACGCTTGCTGTTTTTCCCCAGGCAATAAACGCACTGCTGTCTTTATACATGGCACTTGTTCCTATGCTGCCAACAGGACCCGGGAATTGCGCCAACGCGACGCAACTCAGAAAGCTGAATATGAAAACAAATTTTAGATTCATTTATTCCTTAATAAACTTAACATTTTGTTTTTTCCCATCACTTATTATTTCCATAAGGTATAAACCGGTGCTTAGTCCGGAAATATTAAGTTTGAAATCTTTGTTTACCGAATGAAAGCTATCACTTACTTCTATTGCTAAAATCCCGGTTGAAGTATAAACTTTAATATTAGTATTAGATGCGTTTTGTGAATTGAATTTAATATTCAGAACATCATTCGCCGGATTAGGAAATATAGTTATGTTTTCAATTAGAGATGCTTCAGCTATCCCGACACCTTGTCCCGTTGTGAAATTATCAATGCTGAAGAAAGCGGGAGTGTTCATGAATCCAAAACTGTTATCACTCGAGTACATAAAAAAAGTAATACTGTCGGTTGCGCCAAGTTTATTGCAGTCCACCCATTGCCAACTATTAACAATATAATCGAGCAGGTTATTGCTAAAACGAAAATCAGCCAGATAAAATTCCACACTATCAGGTTTGATGGTTCCGCCTGAATAGCCTTTAACAGTTAACTTAAACCAATCCGGATCATTGCCCGTTGTTCCGCCGAATTTCTTGGCAAATGAATCGCCATTCTTCATCGATTTATAGGCGTATGTTGAATTGGTTAAATAAAAACCAACAACACCGGTTGAAGGTGCTTTTACCCTGATAAATGATCCCGGCTGGCCTGTTGTATAATAATTGGAAAGATTGTAACCTTTTCCTGCAATACAATTATATTGGTGACGGTAATTGCCACTGTCGACATTGTTCTTGTTGGTATAGGCGAAACCGCCGCTCCAGTATCCTCCGAAACTTGTGTTCCATTCGTATTGAAAAGAAGCATTAGTAGTTTGCCAATCTGCCCCGCCTGCGTTGTAGTAAAATGAATCTACAGGAAGTGAGAAGCTTTCGAAATCAGCAACTGTTTGCGATTTACAAACTCCGAAAGTAAAAAGTGCTAAAAGTGTAATTGTTTTTTTCATATAGGTTTGTTTTTATTGTTCTGTTTTTATTTTATTAGGTTTATGGTATGTAATTGTTATACTCACTTCATAATTCCGCAATGGCATGGGCCGCTGGGCTACTACCGTGTAAGAATCATTAAATAAATTATTAATATGGAAAGCGGTAACGAAAGTCAGTTTATCAAAAACGGTTTGGTATCCGATCTTTAGATTAGAAAAATTATATGGTTTCAGCCATGAAGAATTATCGCTGGTTGTAAAACGGTAGCCTATGTAATTGTAATAATATGAAATATTGAATTTATTATAGGTCATCGAAAAATTTCCGCCATAATTATAACGTGGCGTATAAATTAATTGTTTGTTTACCGAGGCATCATTTTCCAAATTCGATTGCAGCGAAGTCGATAAAACATAAGCACTGTTAAATCCGACTTTGCATTTAAGTTTATTTAATGTGTACGAAATATGACTTGAAGTCTCGGTTCCGCGGCTGTAAACTTTCATTAAATTAATAGGAGTAGGGTTGCCGCCCGGACCGGGTATCCACTGTATCCAGTTGGAAATGATTTTATCGAAATAAGTCATTGCGCTTTCAAATGTGAATTTCCCGAAGGGAATTTTCAATTCAAAACTACCCTCATAAGTATAACCTTCTTCAGGTTTCAGATCCGGATTTCCTCCGGGACTCCAGTACAGATCATTTAGGGTAGGCAGTCGGTAAACTTTAGCAGCATTCGCTTTTAATTTCAGCTGTTTCAATAATTGATACGATAATCCCGTACTTCCGGTAAAAGGAATTGTAAAAGCACTTGAAAATTCCTGGCGTAAATTCAAGTTGAATTGCAGTTTTTGTTCAAAGTAGTTGAAAATATAACCGAACAAAAGAGCGCTTTTAGAGAATTGCTGATTTGGTTTTAAATAATTTTCATTGGTCCCAGTATAATTAGTGTAATTAAACCCTAAATAAAACTTGTTGTGCTTATTAAGCAGATAGTTCAGGTCTGCTTCTGTGATTAATGTATTTATTTTGCTTTTAGAGAATACCTTCGCGGTGCTGTCGGTATAATCTAAAACATCATCAAAGTAAGCGAGACGGATAGCGGGAATTACCTTTCTTCCTTCGTAGATCCAATCCAAACTTGCTTTCATGTTTTTGTCTAACAGGGATGCAGTACTTTTTCTATTTCCGAAAACAGGAGGGAGATCACGTTGCGAGACGTTTTCCCAAAATCTTGCTGTGATTTTATTGTTCTTCAGAAAAATAAAACTGAACTCCTGTAAAAAGCCCTGAATAAGGAAACCGGAATGTGTTTGGCGTCTGACAACTGTGTCGAGGTACGCAAAATTATTTTGAGAGCGGTTCAGATAAACTTTTGTATTGGTGCTGAATTTTTTTGAAGAATAGTGTACGGCTGAATTAAGTTTCCGGGTACCGTAACTTCCGATGCCAAGATTTAATGAAGTAATAAGTCCTCTGTTAAACCCGGTTTTATTATTCAGCTGAATGCTGCCGCCCATTGCGCCGCTACCCCAAATGGATGCTGAACCTCCGTATTCTATACCAATCTCATCAAAAATAAAATTCGGCAATTGCGAAAGATCGTTTTGTCCCAGCATATTATTCTGAATATTGAAACCATTCCATAACACTGCTGTTTGGGAAGCGTTTCCTCCGCGGAAACTACTAGTGCTTAAATTGCCCGGACCATAATTCTTTACAAACACAGGCGAATTCACGGCTAAGATTTCAGCGAGATTGCTGTGATTAAAATTTTGTTTGGTAATTGAATCGAATTGCTGAATTTTTTTTCCTGCAATAAATTGTTTCGATGAAATGCCTGTAATCTCTACTTCGTTCAATGAAATAGCAGTGCTGTCTTTTGTCTGGGAGAAAGTGATGCTTACCCCCAGGCAGAAAAGAATACAGATATATATTTTTTTGCTCAATTATTTTTCAATAATTGCAACAATACGGGAACCAAAAAACAATTAATTAATCAATCGTCTTCGTCCGCTTTTCTTCCCGAAAGCTACAAATTTGTGTTATTGGCAGGTCTTCTGACTTATCTCCCTTTGACGCCTTCCCATGTCATTCTAACAAAGTCAGAATTTCACAGTGGCTAAGAATGATCAAAGGCTGTATTGAGAATCACAGCAGCGGGAACTGTTCGCGAATCACACGCGCTTCCCTTTTAATCTTTAACAATTAAAGAACCGTTAACGGCACAAATATAAGAAAAAATCTTCCTTCTACAAATTCACGGTTTTCTCACCTTTAACAATTGCTTTGATCCGCTCAATAGAATTATAGAGTTCATCAAATGAATTTAACACAAAGTATTTATCCTGAATCTTGTCGTTCTCAAAACTTGTATGCATAATTTCTTCTACATCAAAAGACAAATGAGTTGGCTCAGAGCTTACTGAAAATTTAGTTTCTCCGTAGGACGATAATATACCTGCGCCATAAATTTTTAATTTGTCTTTTTCTTTCATCAAACCAAATTCAACTGTAAACCAGTAAAGCCTTCCAAGCATTGTTAAAACTTCGGAATGGTGTTTGTTCTTTACGCCTAAATCTCCGATTGTTTTAAAAAAATCGCAGAAGGGCTGATTAGTTAATAGCGGTACATGCGCAAATACGTCGTGAAACATATCCGGCTCGGGTAAATAATCCAATTCGTTAAGCTTACGCAGCCAGGTTGTGGCTGGGAATTTCTTTTGCGATAGAAGGACAAAAAAATCTTCCTCATTAATAATCCCTTCAACAACCTCCAGGCTCCATCCTGTTGCTTTGCCTAAAATTTCATTCACTTCTTTAAAATCAGGAATTCTTTCAGCACAAAATTTTACCGTTTTAATACTTTTCAAATACTCAGAACATGCCAGCTCCTGTAAAAGGATCATTTGCCTTCCGAAAAGGGTTTTCCATACCAGAAAGTCTTCGGGTGTGTAAAGGTTGTAATGTTGTTTCAAATTTTGTTTAAGTGCGTACGTTTTCATTTTGTTCAGGTTTTAATAAATAAAAAAGCCCCGTTCGTTCGAACAGGGCTCTGAATTATAGTAAAAAAATAGTTTTAATATAGATAAAGCATACCTGTTCCCGCAGATTGTGGATACCAATAATAATATGCTTTTGTTTGATTCATGACTACAAATGTATTAATAAATTCCAAAAAACAAGGGTTTGATTAAAAATTGCTTGTTAAAAACATTATTTAGTGCTAAAAACAGCGTTATATCTATTGGGTAACTTTATAAACGATGAAAAGGGCGCTTCTCATAGTATCTTGCTTTGTCTTGTTTTTAAACTTTTCGTATGAAAAACCTAAAGACAAGTCGCCGGATTTTCTTCAGATGGAAACCAAATGGGTCGATTCTGTGTTTAATGCATTAAGTCCTGACCAACGCATTACCCAATTGTTCATGATTGCGGCTTATAGTAATAAGGATATGAAACATGTCCGCGAGACCCGCGAAATAATTGAAAAATATAATGTCGGTGGTTTGATAATGATGCAGGGTGGACCAATGAAACACGCGAAGCTTGTTACCTATTATCAGTCGCGAGCAAAAACACCTTTGCTTTTAAGTATTGATGCGGAATGGGGATTAGCCATGCGATTGGATAGTGCGCCGCGTTATCCGAAACAAATGGCTTTAGGCGCTATTCAAAATGATTCGCTTATTTATTTTATGGGCAGGCAAATTGCGAAGGAATGTAAACGGATGGGTTTACATGTGAATTTTGCTCCGGTGGTTGATGTAAATAATAATCCTGCTAATCCTGTTATCGGCATCAGAAGTTTTGGGGAAAATAAATTGAATGTTGCTAGGAAAGCCTACATGTACATGGCAGGTATGCAAGACGAACACGTAATGGCGAATGCAAAACATTTTCCCGGTCATGGTGATACAGATGTAGACTCTCACAAAGGTTTGCCTTTAATTAATCATCCGCGCGAAAGATTAGACTCGGTGGAATTATTTCCGTTCAAATATTTATTTGAAAGAGGTTTATCAAGTATAATGGTAGCACATTTAAATATTCCGGCGCTCGATACAACCAAAAATCTCGCATCAACTTTGTCACCAAAAATTGTGACAGATTTGTTGAGAAAAGAAATGGGTTTTGAAGGTTTGGTATTTACGGATGCATTAAATATGAAGGGAGCCTCCGATTATTTCACGCCCGGTGTTATTGATGTGAAAGCATTGCAGGCAGGAAATGATGTGCTGTTGTTTTTACATGATGTTCCCAAAGCATTGGATGAAATTAAAAAAGCGATTGCGCTTGGGACAATTAAGCAGGAAGAAGTAGATGCGCATTGCAAAAAAATATTAAAGGCAAAATATTGGTGTGGATTAAATCATAAACAGCATGTACATACAAAAAACCTATATGAGGAATTAAATACAAAAGAATCCGATATTCTAAATACAAAACTGGCTGAAGCAACGATGACGCTTTTGAAAAACGACCATCATTTGCTGCCGCTGAAAGCTTTGGATACTTTGAGGATCGCAGAAGTTTCTATCGGGATGGCAGAGGAAAATACATTCAGTAAATCTGTTTCGAATTATGCGCCGGTAAAACATTTTGGTATTGAGCATGACGCGAAGAAAAAAGATATTGATTCACTTTTCTCCCAATTAAAGAATTACAATTTTATTATCCTTCAAATAAATAAATCTACTTTAAGACCGGATAAGAATTACGGGGTAAGTGATCAAAGCCTGTGGCTGATTGATTCGATTTCTTCCCGGAAACCAACGGTAGGGGTATTTTTCAATAATCCTTATGTTTTAAACACATTAAAATGGCCAAGCCAGTTAGAATCTGTAATAATGGCTTATGAGTACACTGTCTTCACACAAAAAGCTGCGGCGAATGTAATTTTTGGCGTGGCAAAGGTAAACGGACGCCTTCCTGTTAGTACAAAGTATTT
>JAHEYE010000283.1 GCA_023251695.1 Sphingobacteriaceae bacterium
AAATACACGAATACTTGTTTCAATAAACGGAATTAATTTATCCTCATGTAAAAATTCAAAAGCGGTTTGGGCCAAAAAAGGTTGTGCGCCTAATCCGCCACCGATTAAAACTTTAAACCCGCGTTCTTCATTTTGAACTTTCGGAATAAATCCAAAATCATGGATATACGTTACTGCAGTATCTTTATCATTATTTGAAAAAGCGATTTTTATTTTACGTCCCAATTCTTGTCCGAATGGTTTTCGTAAAAAATATTCAAACACTGCTTTTGCATACGGTGATACATCAAACAATTCATTCGGATCAATTCCTGCTTCTGCGGATGCCGTTACATTACGAACTGTATTTCCGCAAGCTTCGCGTAGGGTAATATCATCCTGTTCTAGTTTTGCCCAAAGCTCCGGGGTTCTGTCTAAACTCACGTGATGGATCTGAATATCCTGGCGGGTTGTTAAATGTAAATTACCATTTGAATACTCGTCGCTGATGTCAGCGATACGCAATAGCTGTTTTGCCGAAACCTTTCCAAAGGGTAATTTGATGCGTATCATTTGAACACCTTGTTGCCGTTGTCCGTAAACACCTCTGGCTAATCTTAAGCTGCGGAATTTCTCGCCATTAATTTTTCCCTCCTTGAACTGGCGGATCTTTTTTTCCAGATCAATAATGTCTTTCTCAACAAGTGTTTTTTTGCTGTTACTTACATTTTCTATTTCTGTTCTGAAACTTTGCATTTTAATTCTTTAGCTTTTGATAAATAAAAAGCCCTTCTCGCTGTTAGCGGAAGGGCTTTTGCACTATAGTCGGTTAGTTATTTACATACTTATAGAATTCCCTTTCCGCAAGCTATACTTGCAGCAACGCATCCACATCGTCATCGGATGGTTTAGAGAAATTGTATTTGTTTTGGTTTTCATTTTAACGATGCAAAGTAATGTCATTATTTTTAATTGAACAAGAAAAAATTGTATTATTTTCCTATTTCCTACTTAATTAATAGGAATTTATGGCCTGTAAATGCTTATTTTAATGTAAAGTGTGTTTCTTTAAAAGCTTATTTTCTCTACGTAAAATATCAGCTAAACTGGTTTTGGAGAGGATTTTTATGCTTGCTTCGCGTACTTCAAGGATTACATCTCTTAAACCGCAGACCTCTTCACTCACACATTCTTTGCAGGGCTCGTAGAAATTTAAACTCACACAAGGCAATAATGCTATTGGTCCGCCGGTAGAACGGATAATATTACTTAGCATAACCTCTTCGGGATGCTTTATCAATACATATCCGCCGCGCGCGCCCATCTGACTATTCACGTAACCAATCTTTTTTAAGTCAAGCATTATTGCTTCCAGGAATTTTCTAGGGATTTTTTCGTTTTTGGAAATCTCAGAGGTTTTAAGCGGACGGTGTTCGCCGTAGTGTTTTGCCAGTGCCAGCAAGGCTTTTATGGCATATTTGGTTTTCTTTTGCAGCATAATTTAAACTTATCCCGTAGGGACCACTTTGTGGCGGGTTTAAATATACTACTAATTTGGTAGGAATTAAAATTGGCCGCAGATTTCACAGATTAATGCAGATATATCCGCGAAAATCAGCGCAATCTGCGGCTTTCTTCCTTAGTTCGTATTGCTGAATTTCTTTAATCCGATTCTCAATCCCAAGTTAGCAGTTATTAAAGGGTTTTGACCGTGATCCATAAACATATGCGTTGCGCTCACGCTTATTGCGGGATAAATCCAGCTGAAAAACCCTTTTTTATAAAATGGTTTGAAATTATAACCAACCTCTACATCAGCACCGCTACGGTGAAAAATTCCCTGTGCGCTTCCCATTGCAGATTCGCCGGGATGTTCCATGTAAGTATGGTGACCAACCTCGTGGTGGTGAGCAAAACCACCTCCCACAAAAAAGCCACAATTAAAGTTGTAACGATAATTGAAAGTAATAGGACCAACAATATCCATGGTTCTGAAATTATAAACCTCCTTGGCTTTAATATCAATACTGCTGTGCTGATTCAGAAAAATGCCTAAGCCGCCGTAAACGCCGCTAACAAACGATGTGTTTTGCGTACCATTGGCTAAACCGCCCTCTAAATAAACTTTGTGTTTGTTGTTTTGACCCTTAACTGTTTGCACAATTATCATTGCACATAACACTACACTTTTTGTGGTTTTCATAATTATATGATTTAAAAAGTAGTGGTGTTTTCATAAGGGGTTAAGGTGTTTCTTATACAACTATACGCCATCGTGCCTTAAAAGGTTGGGATGAATTTGTAAAAAAGTGTTAATTTCAAACCATAAATGATTTAGTATGCCTGTTATATTGCCCGTTAAAGGAGTAAGTCCTGTGTTTGGAAAAAATTGTTTCGTTGCGCCTAACGCTACTGTAGTTGGAGATGTTGTTATTGGAGATGATTGCAGTATTTGGTTTAATGCCGTTGTGCGCGGCGATGTGAACAGCATCCGGATTGGTAATAAAGTAAATATTCAGGATGGCGCTGTGTTGCATTGCACTTATGAAAAAACAAAAGTGCATTTAGGTAATAATGTTTCAGTCGGGCATAACGCCATTGTTCACGGCTGTAAAGTTCACGACAATGTTTTAATAGGTATGGGTGCTATTTTAATGGATAATTGTGAAATAGGGAGTAACACTATTATTGCTGCGGGCGCAGTTGTAACCGAAGGAACCGTTGTGCCGAGCGGTTGCATCTTCGCGGGAGTTCCTGCCAAAAAAGTAAAAGATATTTCGGAAGAATTAATTAATGGTGAAATCAATCGTATAGCGAATAACTATCTAATGTATAGTGGTTGGTTTAAATAAAGGTTCTCGCAAAGACACTAAGGCGCAAAGTTAAAGATGAAGGTGTTTTGATCTTATTCCTTTTCCAAAAAACAAACTTCCTTTTTCATCAAAAACTTTTGTTTCTCCTGTGGTGAAAAATTCTATTGAAGATGCCTTGCTGCACATCGCATCCATTTCCGGATGACGTTTTAAATAATCTTTCAACCCTTTTGCTACAATTTCTCCTTGCGAAATTAATTTTATGTTTTCAGGAACAAACTTTTTGATTGTATCAATCAAAAGCGGATAATGTGTGCAGCCTAAAATTATTGTGTCAATTTTTGGTGAGCGACTCATCAGGTTATCAATGTGGGTTTTTACTTCGGTATCCGCCTCCGTTGTATTATGCTTTCCCGATTCAACTAAAGGTACCCACAAAGGGCAAGCTTCCTGATATACTTTTACCTCAGGATGAAATTTTGAAACTTCAATAGGATACGATTGTGACAAAACAGTTCCTGTTGTTCCTAATACCCCAATGTGTTTTGTTTTTGTGTAATTCCCGGCTAACTCTGTGGTAGGACGAATAACCCCTAACACTCTTTTATTGGGAGCAAGAATCGGTAAATCTTTTTGTTGAATATTCCGTAAAGCTTTTGCAGAAGCAGTATTACAGGCAAGGATTACTAACGGGCACCCCTTATTAAAAAGTTGTTTAACGCACTCTAATGTTAAATCGTAAACCTCTTCAAAACTTCTTGAACCATAAGGTGCGTGTGCGCTGTCTCCCAAATATAAATAATCGTACTGAGGCAATTCCTTAACAATTTCTTTTAATACCGTTAATCCACCGTAACCGGAATCAAAAATACCAATAGGATTTGATGGGTTTTCAACTTTCATTAATGTGCAAAATAAACAAAATTTCCTCAATTCCGCCCATTTTCGATTTGGCTTCACAAATCCACCCGATTCTCTGTGAAAACACTGGCCGTATACGCCAAATTTGAGAGCCGGTTAAATCCCTTCCGCTAATGCAATAAAAATATTTTGAAAGTTTTTTGAAATTTCTTTTTTTGGTATTATTATTTTAATATATTTGGTTTGAATAGGTTTATAAAATTTAGACAACAAACTATGGGGTATAGCTATTTTCAAAAAATTACATTTTTATCGTCTCTCTTCCTTTTACTTTTTCATCATGAAATTTATAGTCAAACTGACTCTACTGAAAAAAAAGAGCCTGGCGAATTTAAATTTAATGGGTATGTAGATTTTAATTATTTTAAAAATTTGAATAATCCCCGTTCCGGAAATAACACCGGTGCTTCAGGTTTTGCGCGGGCTTTTGATCAAAAAGAAAACCAGTTTCAATTAGGCCTGGTACAAACCAAAACATCTTACTCCCGGAAAAAATCGGATG